>JAYSSN010000453.1:0-19723 GCA_043720555.1 Rhodobacterales bacterium
GCGGCCACGCGTACTGCGGGGGCCCGCGTCCATGCCCGTTTGGGCGTTACTCGTTACTAAACGGATCTGCGGCGTTGCCATTGCATCTGTGCCCACCAATCAGCGGCGACATTGGCAGAGAATGGGTTAACCGCGGGTTAACGCGGTTCAGGTGCGTTGACGGTTTTTCATCGCGGCGGCAAAGCGTTCAAACAGGTAATAGCTGTCCTGCGGGCCGGGGCTCGCCTCCGGGTGATACTGCACCGAAAAGATCGGCTTGCCCGTCACCGCGATCCCGCAGTTTGATCCGTCAAACAACGAGATATGGGTTTCCGCCACACCGGCGGGCAGGGTCTGGCTGTCCACCGTAAAGCCATGATTCATCGAGGTGATTTCAACCTTGCCCGTGGTCAGATCCTTGACCGGGTGGTTCGCCCCGTGGTGGCCATGGTTCATCTTGACCGTCTTGGCCCCCAACGCCAGCGCCAGCATCTGATGGCCGAGGCAAATCCCGAACACCGGCAGATCGGCCTTCAGAACCCCCTGGATCATCGGTACCGCATAGGCGCCGGTCGCGGCCGGATCGCCCGGCCCGTTGGACAGGAACACGCCCTCGGGCTTCAGCGCCAGCACATCGTCTGCCGTTGCCGTCGCAGGCAACACCGTCACATCGCACCCTGCCGAGGCAAGGCAGCGCAAAATATTGCGCTTGGCCCCATAATCAATCGCCACAACCCGGAACCCCGGCCCCGCGCGCCGCGTGTAACCCGCAGGCCAGGCCCAGCGTTGTTCGTTCCACGTATAGGACTGCGCACAGGTCACATCGCGGGCCAGATCAAGCCCCACCAGCCCCCGCCACGCCCGCGCCTTCGCCACCAGCGCACCGATGTCGAAATTGCCTTCCGGATCGTGGGCCAGCGCCACATGCGGTGCCCCCTGCTGGCGAATGGCCCGCGTCAGGCGGCGGGTGTCGAGCCCGCCAATCCCGATGCGGCCCTTCTGCGTCAGCCACTGCGTCAACTCACCCGTTGCGCGCCAGTTTGACGCCTCGGTCGGGTCCCACTTCACCACCATTCCGGCGGCCACCGGATCGGCGGTTTCATCGTCTTCGGCCGTCACGCCGACATTGCCGATATGGGGAAAGGTAAAGGTCACGACCTGGCCCGCATAAGACGGGTCGGTCATGATTTCCTGATAGCCGGTCATTGCGGTGTTGAACACCAGCTCTGCCACCGTCTCACCCGCGGCACCAAAGCCCATGCCGTAGAATACGGTACCATCCGAAAGTGCAAGACAGGCGGTGGGTCTGGAGGGAAGATCGGCTCGGGTCGGCATGGGCAGCGCCTCCAATCGGGTAAATTCAAGGGGTTCTAAAGGGCCAACCGATTGGGGTCAAGGGTTGGTCTCAAAAGGGTTATACTGCATTTTCAATGGGTTGATGAAAACAGGCGTGGTTGTTCTTTCCGCGGTGCCGCGCTATGGTCACGCCCCAGTGATACCCATGGGGACAACATCGCATGAACCTGCGCGAACGGCTGCAAGCAGCCCTGAAAGACGCCATGAAAGCGCGCGAGGCGGCCCGCCTGTCCACGCTGCGTCTGGTCAACGCCGCCATCAAGGACCGTGACATCGCCAGTCGCGGCGATGGTGGCGATGAGTTGGTGGGCGACAGCGATATCCTGTCGATCATGGGGCGTATGGTCAAACAGCGCCACGAAAGTGCCCGCGCCTATGAAGAGGGCGGGCGGCTGGAACTCGCCGAAAAAGAACTGGCGGAAATTCAGGTGATTGAGGAATTCCTGCCAAGGCAGTTGAGTGAACCCGAGGTCGAGGCGGCCATCGTAGCGGCAATGGCCGGCGTTGGGGCCGCCAGCATCCGCGATATGGGCCGCGTGATGGCCGAGTTGAAAGGGAAATACACCGGACAGATGGACTTTGGTGCCGTCGGTCCGCGTGTCAAAGAGAGGCTGGGATGAAGGTACAACTGACGCTCGCATGTTTGGTGGCCCTGTCGGGCTGCATCGTGGTGCCCACGGGTACGGTCGCCCCCACTGGCGCGGCCGCATCCCTGCAGCAGGGCCGCGAACGCTTTACCTTCCCGTCGACGTCCACGCGCGCGACGCTGGCCTATTCGTGTCGTCCGGGCGCCGAAGGCGGCGGTACGGCGGCACGCGCCGCATCGGCCCATGCCAGCTTTGACCGGGCCCTCGCGGGATTTGCGGCCCAACAGGCCTCGGTCACCATGGCTGCCATCAACTCCGGTCAGACGGGGGATGCGCTGGATGCCGACCTCAAGCGCGCTGGTGACGACTTCGCCGCACGCCAGCGGGCCGACCTTGACAGCCGCTATGGCTGCATTCCGGCGGGCGAGGCGTAGCTGCGCGATCAGCGCGGCATCGCATTCAGCGCGATGCGAAACCGCGTGCGCTGACCCACACCCTTCATCTGCATCGGGTTGACGCCTGCTGTGATCGTGCGCGCCTCGCTGACCGATGTGACCGTGCCGACCACGCGCACCATCGCCGTCACATCGGAATCTGATACCCAGCCCCCCAACAGAGTCTGCAGGATTTCGACCTTGTCTGATGGGCTAAGGGCCGCAATCTCGACATTGGTATGCGCCTTCAGCCAATCGCGCACTTCGTTGTCATCATTGGTCCAATAGGGGTTGGGCGCGGTCTCTGATTTCAGGTTGTCGATGGTCTTGCGCTGTACGCGTTCCATGCCGCCCATCATTTCGTGCTCATATCCTTTGTGCGGCGGTGTTTCCGAGCGCGGCCCACCCACAACATTGCTCAGCTTTGACCAAAACGGCTCATCATATCGATCACTGAGACCCAGTGTGTGGCCAAACTCATGTGGCAAAACCATGCTGATCGCGTTGGTATCCTTGTCGTTCAGTTTGATCCGCGTCGTTTTCAGCCCGTTGCCCTTGTAGGCATTGGAGTCAGACCACATCGGACCATGGTAGATTTGCAGACGCCCGCCGTTTTCCGCGGTCCCCGGTGCGCGGTAGAAAACCGCCACAGTGGTCTGGATGTCATAACCATATGGCAGATGGCGCGTCCATTTGCGGTTGATCGATCCGGCCATCCACGGCGCTTTGATGGCCGAAGCGCTGGGTCCCCACGCCTCGCATTCGCCCGTTATGGTCACCACGGTGCCGATCACATCGACATAGATACCGGGGGCAGGGTTAAAGCGTCTGACAGGGGGGGCCATGAAAATGCTCCGTTGTTGTGGTCAAAATGCTGGTCGTGAAAGCAACCATTGCAAGGCAGCACCGCCACGGATGTGGTGCACTGGCGCGCAATGGCCGAGGGGCACGCGGGCGGGCGGAAGTTGCCGGACTGCGCGTGACGCACGGGCGCAAAAGTGCCGCCCGCATGCATCACTGCCAAATGAAAGCCGGAACCACGCAAGATGACCTCGTGCAATCGGTCGATGAAAAAATTCTGCAGACGAACATGCCGACAGATCAAAATTTATATACGGATGTTAACCGGGCGGACGACGTCCGGCAACGGGATTTATGGTCCCCGCAACCCGGCCAGACGCGCCCGCACCTCGTCGCGCAGGGCGATGCGCTCGCCTTCCGACAGGAACGCGCCCAGTTCGACCTCGCGGCCGTTGCCGCGCAGGGTCAGGTATTGCGGCACGGGGCCGCCCTTGGGATGCAGCGTCACCTGCACCCAATGCGGGTTTGCCTGCCACGATGCCACGGCCCCGCGCGGCCCACGGCGTTCCAGCGTCACGCGGTCGCGGCGGATGCGCAGGTCTTCGGTGATGGCGGCATCGCGGTAGCTGCGGGTGATGGCAAACCAGATGGCCGCGAGGGCGGCCAGCAAAAACGGCAGCAGTCCCCACAGAACGGGCGATCCGAACACCGCCAGCAGCGGCAGCGCCAGCAGACTGGCGGTCACACCAATGAACACCACAAAGCCCCGGCGCGGCAATGACCGGTACGGCCACAGTTGCAGCCGGCTTTCGTCAGGGGATGGGGCGAGCCAATGATAGGGCATGATCCCGCTTCGATAACCGATCTGGCGGTGAAGACCAGCGGACGCGGCGTCGCAGGCGCGGAACCCGATGATCCGTCAACGGGTTTGAACCGCATCAACACTGCCGAGGACAAGGACGATGCCCGCCAAATCGAAAGCCCGGCAAAAAGCCGCCGGTGCCGCGCTCGCCGCCAAACGCGGCGAGGCGGCCCTGCGTGACCTCAAGGGCGCAACGAGGGAGATGTTCGAATCAATGACCGAGGCGGAACTTGAATAGCTGGCTGCGACCAGGCTGCAAGGATTGCCAGAGCATAAGATCTGATCCCTGACCCGACTGTGTTTGCGCATTCCGTCGCCCAAGGACAAAGGCCCCGGATTGCGCCGGGGCCTTTGGTTGAAGTCACACAAGGGTCAGTGCGCGTAAAGATCAGTGCGCGTGGCCCTTGTCCCAATCGGACGGCTTGGGCAGCTGCTCGAACGTGTGTTCGGGCGGCGGCGAGGGCAGGGTCCATTCCAGCGTATCGGCGTATTCGTTCCAGTAGTTGTTCTGGGTCACCCGGCGGCCCCACAGCAACGAATAGAAGATGACTCCGATGAAGAACACAAAGGACGCGAAGGAAATCATCGCACCCACGGATGACAGCCAGTTCCAGTATGCAAACGCCTCGGGATAGTCGATGTAGCGGCGCGGCATCCCCTGACGGCCGAGGAAATGCTGCGGGAAGAACGTCAGGTTCGACCCGAGGAACATCGTCCAGAAATGCAACTTGCCCGCCCATTCCGGGTAGTGCCGTCCCGACATCTTGCCGAACCAGAAATAGATCCCCGCGAAGATACCGAAGACCGCACCCAGCGACATCACATAATGGAAGTGGGCCACCACATAGTAGGTGTCGTGATAGGCCCGGTCCACGCCCGCCTGAGACAGCACGATCCCCGTGACCCCGCCCACGGTGAACAGGAACAGGAACCCGAACGCCCACAGCATCGGCGTCTTGAACTCAATCGAGCCGCCCCACATCGTCGCAATCCACGAAAAGATCTTGATCCCGGTCGGCACCGCAATCACCATCGTGGCCAGCATGAAATAGCTCTGCTGCGTCAGTGACAGGCCCACCGTGTACATGTGGTGCGCCCAGACGACAAAGCCCAGCACGCCGATGGCGACCATCGCATAGACCATCGGCAGATAGCCGAAGATCGGCTTTTTCGAGAAGGTCGAGATGACCTGACTGATGATGCCAAAGGCCGGCAGGATGATGATGTACACTTCCGGGTGGCCAAAGAACCACAGGATGTGCTGATACAGGATCGGATCACCTCCGCCCGATGCGGTGAAGAAGGTCGTGCCGAAATTGCGGTCGGTCAGCAGCATGGTGATGGCACCCGCCAGCACCGGCAGCGCCAGCAGGATCAGCCACGCGGTCACAAAGATCGACCAGGCGAACAGCGGCACCTTGTGCATGGTCATGCCCGGCGCGCGCATGTTCAGAAACGTGGTGATCATGTTGATCGCGCCCAGGATCGACGATGCCCCCGACAGGTGAACCGCGAAAATCGCAAGGTCCATCGCAAAGCCACCCTCGGCTGTCGTGGACAGCGGCGGGTAAAGCACCCAGCCAACGCCCGCGCCCGGCCCAAGCGCACCCCCGCCACCCGGCGCGAACAGCGAAGCCACCGCCAGCGACGACCCCGCCACGAACAGCCAGTAGCTGAGGTTGTTCATCCGCGGGAACGCCATGTCCGGCGCGCCGATCTGCAACGGCATGAAATAGTTGCCAAACCCGCCAAACAGCGCTGGGATCACCACAAAGAACATCATCAGGATGCCGTGGCCCGTGATCATCACGTTCCAGATATGCCCGTTCGGCGTGCAGGTCGCCGCCGCATCCGTCACAAAGCGCAGCCCCTCCTGACACAGGTACTGCACCCCCGGATACATCAGTTCCATCCGCATGTAGACCGTAAAGGCGACGGACACAAAGCCCAGCAAGCCCCCGGTGAACAGGTACAGAATACCGATGTCTTTGTGGTTGGTGGACATGAACCACCGGGTAAAGAACCCGCGCTGGTCGTGATCGTGGCCATGGATGGCTGCGTCGGCCATAGGCGTCTCCCGCTTAATTATTCCATGCCGCCCCAAGGATGCAGTGGCGGCTTGGCGCTGTGTTTACTCAGGTCCGCAGGCGGCGGCAACGCCCCAGATTGCCGCAACCCACGATTTTTTCTGTAAGCTGTGCCGCAGGTGCCGCATGCCGGCTTATGGCGCCGGGAATGCGCGGTCAAAATTCGCCCGCAGCGCCATGTCCAGATCACCCATCGTGACCGGCAGGCCCAGATCGACAAGACTGGTCACCCCGTGATCCCGTATGCCACAGGGCACGATGCCGTCGAAATGCGTAAGGTCCGGCTCCACATTGATCGAAATACCGTGAAACGACACCCAGCGGCGCAGTTTCACCCCGATCGCCGCGATCTTGTCCTCGGCTGGTGCCCCATCCGGCCCCGCGCGATCAGGCCGCGTGACCCAGACGCCCACGCGCCCGCTGCGCCGCTCGCCCCGCACGTTGAAATCGGCCAGCGTGCCGATCACCCAGTTTTCCAGCGCGCAGACAAACTGCCGCACATCGCGCCCCCGCCGGTTCAGGTCCAGCATGACATAGACCACGCGCTGACCGGGACCGTGATAGGTGTACTGCCCGCCACGCCCCGCCACATGCACCGGAAAGCGGCCCGGCTGCACCAGATCGGCCAGGTTGGTGGAGGTGCCCGATGTATAGAGCGGTGGATGCTCCAGAAGCCACACCGCCTCAGCGGCGTCACCTGCCGCAATCGCCGCCACCCGCGCCTCCATCGCCGCCAGCGTTTCGGCATAGGGGGCAAGGCCCGGCAGATGGCTCCATTCGATGTTCTGTTGCATGTGCATCCTTCGCCGTGCCGTTGTCAGACATGCCGTTCCGCGCGCCCGATTGCAACCGCACGGGTGCGTCCGCCTGACCACGAATTGCTCTTTTCATCGTCCGATACTCCCGCTACACAGCCGCTGCCTACCTGAAGATCACGTGCGGATGTGGCGGAATTGGTAGACGCGCAGCGTTGAGGTCGCTGTGGGGTAACACCCGTGAAGGTTCGAGTCCTTTCATCCGCACCACATCAGCCGCAGGCGCCCTCCCGGAAAAGGCGATATTCCCGTTCCCGCTTTGCGCGGTGCCGCATTTTGGACCCGACCGGCTGCAAGTCGGCCATCTGTCCTGCATTTCAGATGTGATCCGCAATATTGTGACAAGCTGGTTGCAAACCGGAGCAGCATTGGCTTTAGTCACGATACAAGAGCGGGAAACCCGCCAGCCTGACCGGGAGACCTGAGTGTGTCACAAGCCGACGCTTTCGTCGCATTCGAACATGTGCAAAAAAGCTATGACGGGACAACCCTCGTCGTCAAAGACCTGAATCTGTCAATCGCCAAGGGTGAATTTCTGACCATGCTCGGGCCCTCGGGGTCGGGCAAGACGACATGCCTGATGATGCTCGCGGGGTTCGAGACCGCCACCCATGGCGAAATCACGCTGGCAGGCCGCCCGATCAACCAGGTGCCGCCTCACAAGCGTGGCATCGGCATGGTGTTCCAGAATTACGCGCTGTTTCCGCACATGACGGTGGGCGAAAACCTGTCGTTTCCCCTGGAAGTGCGCGGCATGGGCAAAACCGACCGCGAGGCAAAGGTCAAGCGCGCGCTGGATATGGTGCAGATGTTCAGCTTCATCAACCGCCGTCCGTCGCAACTGTCGGGGGGGCAGCAGCAGCGCATCGCCCTTGCGCGCGCGCTGGTGTTTGATCCCGCGCTCGTGCTGATGGACGAACCGCTTGGCGCGCTGGACAAACAGCTCCGCGAACACATGCAGTTTGAAATCAAACACCTGCACCACAGTCTTGGCATCACGGTCGTCTATGTGACCCACGATCAGGGTGAGGCGCTGACAATGTCCGACCGCGTCGCCGTGTTCAACGACGGTCGCATTCAGCAGCTGGCGCCGCCGGCCGATCTTTATGAACGCCCCGACAACAGCTTTGTTGCCCAGTTCATCGGCGAGAATAACAAGCTGCTGGGCACCATCGAAGAACTGGATGGCACCAAGGCGCTGGTCAAGTTGTCCACCGGCGAGGTGATTGACGCCACCCCGGTGAACGTCACCGCCAGAGGCCAGAAGACCCTGGTATCAATTCGTCCCGAGCGGGTGGAATTCAAGGCCGAAATGATGCCCCCCGGCGCGCACATGATTGGTGCCGAGGTGCTCGAAGTAATCTACATGGGCGATATCCTTCGTGTCCGGCTGCGTGTGGCCGGGTCGGATGATTTCGTCATGAAGATGCGCAATACGCTGGGACAAACCCGGCTGTCGCCCGGACAGACGATCAAGGTGGGCTGGCATCCCCAGGATGCCCGCGCGCTTGATCCGATGTAAGTGTTGGCCGGCCCAGCTGCGGGCCAGTCATTGCCGCGCCATGCGGCCAAACAAAGTGTAACTGTTCAAACTGGGAGCTACGATATGAAGAAACTACTGATCCTGTCCACGGCGTTGACCACGGTGGCATTCGCCGCACAGGCCGATGTGACCGTGATGTCCTGGGGTGGGGCCTATACCACCAGCCAGGTCGAAGCTTATCACAAGCCCTTCACCGCCGCGACCGGCCAGACCGTCGTTTCGGTGGACAGCGACAACCCCGCGCCACAGGTGAAAACCATGGTCGAGGCCGGCAACGTCACCGTCGATGTGGCCGATGTGGAATATGCCGACGCAGTCCGCCTGTGCGACGAAGGTATGCTGGAGCCGATTGATGCGGCAACCTTGCCCGCAGCGCCCGATGGCACGCCCGCCACCGATGACTTCCTGCCGGGTGCCTTGACCGAATGTGCCGTCTCGACCATCGTGTTCTCGACCGTGTTCGGCTATGACACGACCGTGTTCCCCGAAGGCCCGGCCTTGATCGCCGACTTCTTCGATCTGGAGAAATTCCCCGGCAAGCGCGGCATGCGTAAAGGCGCCAAGGCCAACCTCGAAATGGCATTGATGGCGGATGGCGTTCCGGCGGCTGAGGTCTATGCCCTGCTGGAAACCGAAGAAGGCGTCGCGCGTGCCTTTGCCAAACTCGACACCATCAAATCCGATGTGGTCTGGTGGGAAACCGGCGCTCAGCCGCCGCAACTGCTGGCAGACGGCGAAGTGGTGATGACCACCGCTTATAACGGGCGTCTGTTCTCGGCGATGGCTGCGGATGGCAAGCCCTTTGCGACGGTGTGGGATGGTCAGGTCTATGAATATGACCTGTTCGTCATTCCCAAGGGCGCACCGAACGTCGAAGGCGCGCTTGAGTTCATCAAGTTCGCAACCTCGACCCAGGCCCTCGCCGATCAGGCCAAATGGATCAGCTATGGTCCGGCACGTCTGTCCTCGGGCCCGCTTGTCGGCATGTTCAACGACGGCAAAACCGAAATGGCACCACACATGCCGACATCGGAGGCCAACCTGACCAACGCGCTTGCCTCGTCCTACGAATTCTGGGTCGACCGTGACGCCGAACTGAACGAGCAGTTCAACGCCTGGCTTGCGGCAAACTGATCTGACGCCGGGGCGCGGGGGCAACCCTCGCGCCCTTTTTTTCGACCGACGCAGCCCCATTCAAGGACGGACGATGGCCGACGTTGCCGCACCCGGATCACACCTGCTGACCACAGCCGATGGTCGCCCGCTGAAAGAGGCTTTGGCAAAAGCACAGCTTGCCGCCAAACGCCGGGCGTTTGTGCTGGTGCTGCCGCTTTTGCTGTTCATCCTTGTCACCTTTGTCTGGCCGATCCTGCAGGTGCTGCATCAGTCGGCCTACAACCCCAAGTTCTCTGCCAACATGCCGGGCATTTCGCAATGGTTTGCCGACAACCCGGTGGGCACCGAACCCGACGAGGCCGCCTTCGCGATCCTCGCCGCCGATCTGCAGGCCGCCGCCGCCGCCAAAACCGTGGCCGTTGCGGGCGAGCGGGTGAACTACGAACTTTCCGGCACCCGGTCGCTGTTCACCAGCACCGGACGCAAGGCCAAGGGGCTGGAGCCGCCCTTTAAAGAGGCGCTGATCGCCCTTGATGCGCAATGGGGTGATCCCGTGCTGTGGGGTGTCATGCGGCAGGTGTCGTCGGCCTACACGACCGACTTTTATCTGTCGGCACTGGACCTGAAACGCGACGTTGATGGCTCGATCATTCAGGTTGCCGAAAATCAGCGTGTCTATGTCAACCTGTTCGTGCGCACCTTTGCGCTGTCGGCGACGATCACGGTAATCTGCCTGATCCTGGGCTATCCGATCGCGTTCCTGCTTTCCACCCTGCCGCTGCGCACATCCAGCCTGCTGCTGATCCTTGTGCTGCTGCCATTCTGGACGTCGCTTCTGGTGCGCACCACCAGCTGGATCGTGCTGCTGCAGGGTCAGGGCGTGGTGAACAACGTCCTCGTCTGGATGGGCATCGTCGCTGACGACAACCGGCTTGAGATGATCAACAACCTGATGGGTACGATCATCGCCATGACGCATATCCTGCTGCCCTTCATGATCCTGCCGCTGTTTTCGGTGATGAAGCCGATCCCGCCCAGCTATGTCCGCGCCGCCCGCAGCCTGGGTGCCACATCGTGGACAGCGTTTCGGCGGGTGTACCTGCCGCAAACCGTTCCGGGTATCGGGGCAGGGGGGCTGTTGGTGTTCATCCTGTCGGTCGGGTATTACATCACGCCTGCACTGGTCGGGGGTGCGTCGGGGCAGCTGATTTCCAATCTGATCGCGTTCCATGTGAACAAGTCGAGCAACTGGTCACTGGCCGCCGCACTGGCAACGCTGCTGCTGGTGGCGATCCTGGTGCTGTACTGGCTGTATGACAAGCTGGTGGGTATCGACAAGCTGAAGCTTGGTTGATGGTAAAGGGGTACGTCTGATGGCACTTCCGATTTACGCATCACCGCTGGAACGGCTCTGGTATTATACCTTCCGTGTGATCTGCGCGCTGATCTTTCTGTTCCTGATTGCGCCAATCCTGATCGTGATCCCGCTGTCGTTCAACGCGGAACCCTATTTCACCTTCACGCAAAAGATGCTGTCTTTCGATCCGACCGGCTATTCGTTGCGTTGGTATGACCTGTTGCTGACGCACCCCAGCGTGCCCACCGATGTGCCCCGCGACAGCGCATGGTGGGGCACCGTGTGGCGCGAGGCGGCATGGGTGAACGCCGCCAAGAATTCCGTCATCATCGGGTTCTTTGCGACGATCCTTGCGACGTTTCTGGGCACGCTTGCCGCCCTTGGGCTGTCGCGGCCCGAAATGCCCTACCGCCGTGCAATCATGGCGATCCTGATCTCGCCGATGATTGTGCCTGTCATCATCGTCACGCTGGGGCTGTTCTTCTTTTACTCGGCGATCGAGGTCAACAAATGGGGCGTGCCCTACCTTGGCGTGATTCTGGCGCATGCCACGCTTGGCATTCCGTTTGTCATCATCACCGTAACCGCCACCCTTTCGGGCTTTGATCATTCGCTGACCCGCGCCAGTGCCAGCCTCGGGGCCTCACCCGCGACGACGTTCTTCAAGGTCATCATGCCGCTGATTACGCCCGGCATGGTATCCGGCGCGCTGTTTGCCTTTGTCACGTCGTTTGACGAGGTGGTGGTGGTGCTGTTTGTCGGGGCGAATGACGAACAAACCATCCCTCGCCAGATGTGGAATGGCATCCGCGAGGCGATCAGTCCGGCGATCCTGTCGGTTGCAACCCTGCTGGTGATCGTCTCGATCGGCCTGTTGGCCACGGTCGAACTGCTGCGTCGCAGGTCCGAACGCCTGCGTGGTGTGACGCCGGCCTAGTGGTCCGGCCAAGCGCCGGGTCAGGCCGGGCTTCAGCCCGGCACCTGCGCGATCACGCCATGGCGCGCAAGTCTTGAGGCGATTGGAAGAAATATCGTAATACATTGATAATAAACTGTAAGAACCGAAAATTGGCCGCCGTCAATCTTGCTACGGCAGCAGCTGCAACCAGATCCAGATCGTCCCGATCGACAGCCCCGTCGCAATCAGTACCGCCGATGCGTTCACCCGTTTCGCCACGCCATACAGGTTGGCAAACAGATAGGCGTTCACCCCCGGCGCCATGCTCGCCGTCATCACCGCCGAGCGCAGCGCGTCAGTATCCAGGTCAAAGACGAACCGCCCCAACAGATAGGCCAACCCCGGATGCAGGATCAGGCTGATCCCGCAGATCATCGCAATTGTTGCCCGGTCGCCTTCGGGCCGATAACGCAGCAGCACCCCCCCCAGCCCGAACAACGCCGCCGGGATCGCCGCGCGTGACATCAGATCCACCGCCGACATCGCAACGCCGGGAAACGGCACGCCGGTCAGGTTCACCGCAAACCCGCACAGAATGCCGATCACCAGCGGCTGGCTCAGGATCGCCCGCCCCACTTTCACGCCAAGGCTCCGCGCCGACAGCCCCATGCCGCGCGACCGCACCACCTCCATCATGGTGATGCCCACGCCGTAAAACAGTGGCGAGTGGATCGAGATGATGGCGTAATTCCCTGCCAGCGCCGCCGTGCCGTAGGCGCGCTCGGTGATCGGCAGGCCCAGCAGCAGTGAATTTGAGAACAGGCAGGCAAACCCGATCGCCACCGCATCCGGCAAGGGCCGCCGGAAGATCAACCGCGCGCCAAAGAACCCGGCGGCAAAGCCACTGAAGGCCGCGATGTAGAACGACAGCATCAGGCCCGGATCATAGGCCGCACTCAGATCCAGCGTGGCCACCGATTTGAACAACAGGCACGGCAACGCAAAATTCTGGGCAAACCGCATGACGCCATCAACCGCGTTGTCGTCGAACAACCCCGCCCGCGCCATGGCATAGCCAAACCCGATGACCAGAAACACCGGCAGAATGACATCCAGCAGCGCGCTCAATCGGGATACACAATCACAAGGCCATCATACGCCGGTTCGACATGGGCAGGCAGTTCAGCGCTAAGCGCGGCGAAATCCAGATCGACATGCATGTTCGTCAGCACCGCCCGCGCCGGGGCCATCTTTGCAATCCACTCCAGCGCAAGGGCCAGATGCACATGCGTCGGATGCGGCTTGCGGCGCAAGGCATCCAGTACCCAGCACTCCAGCCCCGCCAGGTGCTGCCAGCTTTCCGCAGGCATGGCCACCACGTCGGGCAGATAGGCCAGCGGCCCGATGCGAAACCCCAGCGCATCCATCGCGCCATGCTCCACGCGGAACGGCGTGAGATCGACCGTTCCACCCGCCCCGGCAATGCTTATGGTGCCATCAATCGTGTGCAGATCGAGGATCGGCGGATAGGGCGACCCGTCGGGCTGCGTGAAGGCATAGCCAAACCGCTCCGTCAGCGCCGCCTGTGTCGGCGCGTCGGCCCATACGGGAATGCGCTGACGCATGTTGAACACGATCTGGCGCAGATCATCGATGCCATGCATGTGGTCGGCGTGGCTGTGGGTATAGACCACGGCATCCAGCGTCCCGACACCCGCATCCAGCAGCTGTTCGCGCATGTCGGGCGATGTGTCGATCAGCACGCGGGTGGTGCCGTCCGCCGCCTCGCGCTCCACCAGCATCGAACAGCGGCGACGGCGGTTTTTCGGGTTGGTTGGGTCACAGGCACCCCAGTCGCCCCCTAACCGGGGCACCCCGCCGGATGAACCGCAGCCCAGAATGGTAAAACGCAAACCCATCAGGCGGCCTTTGCGGCGCTGGCCGCACGGGGGAACAGGCGGTCAAAATTGGCGGATGTCTGGGCCGCGAATGCCGTGGCCGTCATGCCAAAAAGCTGCGCGCCGGCCTGCGCGGTGAAGGCGGTATAGGCCGGCTCGTTCCGCCGGCCGCGATAGGGCGGGGGGGCGAGGTAGGGACTGTCGGTTTCCAGCAAGATCCGCTCGGGCGGTGCTGCGGCAAAAATCGCGCGCAGCGCATCGCTTTTCGGGAAAGCCGCAATGCCAGACATCGACAGGTAAAACCCCAGATCGAGGGCAGTGCGCGCCAGCCGTTCGCCGGACGAAAAGCAATGCATGACGCAGCCATAGGGCTTTTGCCTGAACCCGTCCGTCAGAATGCGCGCCATATCGTCATCCGCATCCCGCGCATGAATAATCAGCGGCAATCCGGTTTCCTGCGCCGCCTCGATATGCAGACGCAGGCTGGTTTGCTGAATGGCCTTGCTGTCGGCCGTGTAGTGGTAGTCCAGACCGGTCTCGCCGATGCCCACGAATTTCGGATGCCTGGTCAGGGCGACCAGTTCCGCCACCGTCACCAGCGGTTCTTCCGCCGCACTCATCGGATGGGTGCCTGCGGCATAGAACACGCCGTCATGTGCCTCGGCAATTGCGCGCACCCGGGGTTCATGCCGCAGCCGGGTGCAGATCGTCACCATCCGCGTCACACCGGCGGCACGGGCACGGGCTATCACATCGGGCAGCTCATCAGCGAAATCCGGAAAGTCGAGATGGCAATGGCTGTCAACCAGCTGGGGTGTCATGTCATCACCTTTGGGGCAGGCTCGCCGCCATCGCGTCGATCTTCAGCAGCGTATCCAACAGAAGGGCGGCAGGGTCAAGGTTGACGGCTTTTCCCCGCCGGGCCCGAATGCCAAGGGTCTGCGCCAGATCAGCCCAGGCGCGGGCGTGGGCCGCGTCCGGTGCCAGACGCGCCATCAGGGCGGCTTCGCCCGGTGCGGCATCGGGCGCGCTGAACCCGGCAGCCCCGGTCCGGGCCAGGCGGGCGAGGAACAGATCAAGCAGCGTCAGGATCAGATCGAATTGCGCCTCATTCCCCTTGCCCGATGCCTGTTCGGCCAGCGCAATTGCGCGGGTGCGGTCCATCCGGGGCAGGTTGGCCATCAGCGCGCAGATCGCCCCATAGATGGTCAGCCCATCCAGATTGGTCAGCCGAAACGCCTCGCCGACCGAGCCACCTGCAAGCTCGGCAAGGGCCTGCACCTGTTCAGGTGCAACGGCCCCACCCGCCAGGGTCAGGGCGTCCGACAAATCCTGCGGGTCCAGCGGTGTCAGCCGCAACTCGCGGCAGCGCGACCGGATGGTGGGCAGCAAGCGGTGCGGCTGATGGCTGACGACAAGGAAGGTGGCCCCTGCCGGTGGTTCCTCCAGCAGCTTCAAAAGCGCATTGGCAGCGGCGACATTCATCTCATCGGCAGCATCGATGATCGCCACCCGGCGACCGCCGTCGGCGGCTGACAGGGCGAAGAACGATTTCAGCCGCCGCACCTCGTCCACCCGGATGTCCTGCGCCAGCGCCGTTTCCTTGTCATTCGCGCCCCGCCGCAGCAGGAACAGGCGCGGCTCGGCCAGTTGCCGCATCCGACGCCCCACGGGGTGATCGTCAGGGATGTCCAGCGATGCGGGGGCTGGTGCCGCGAAAAACCCGCCGTCACTGTCGGGCGTCGCCAGCAGAAAACGCGCGAGCCGCCAGGCAAGGGTGGCCTTGCCCACCCCCCGTGGCCCGGTAATCAGCCAGCCATGATGCAGCCGCCCGGAATTGAAGCTGTTCAGAAAATCCGCCTCCGGCCCCGCATGCCCGAACAACACAGGCGTTTCACGCGGATGCGGCGCGCCCTCGATCCGGTCGGGTTCGGGCAACTCGTCAGACATGAACGGTGCTGCGCACGTCGCGCGCCACGACACCGGCATCCCGCGCGCCGTCGATCACGCGAAACCGCGGCTGCCCTGCGGCCAGCACGTGAAAACCCGCCCGCATCGCCACCTGCGTGGCCAGCCCCATATCCTCGAACCGCAACTCGTTGCCGGCCCGCGCCCGTGCGCGTGAAAGGCCCAGGGCCGGATCAATGTCGATCAGAAGGGTCAGATCGGGTTCGACCCCGATCATCAGATCATGCAGCGCATCCACCGTGCCCCGCAGATCGCCCCGCGTGATGCCCTGATAAATCCGCGTGCTGTCGGCGAAACGGTCGGTGATGACCACATCGCCGCGCGCAAGGGCGGGGCGGATGGTCTTTTCCAGATGGTCGCGCCGCGCGGCGGTGAACAGCAGAATTTCGGTCTCTGCCGACCAGCGATCCGGGTCACCCTCCAGCACCAGACGGCGGATTTCTTCGGCCCCGGTACTGCCGCCCGGCTCGCGCGTCAGGGTCACGGCATGCCCCTCGGTGCGCAGTGCGTCGGCCAGCATGCGCGCCTGCGTGGATTTTCCAGACCCGTCGATGCCTTCAAAGCTGATGAACAGGCCCGGCATGTTACGAGGCATTCGCCTCGGTCATGTAGCGGTTCCACAGCACGTGTCCGGCGGTGGTGACGCGCTGGAAAAATCCACCCCGCGCAACGTCGGCTTCTGCCACCAGCGGCACCCGCGCATCCGGCAGATCGGGGATGTGGATCAGCAGTTCCGCAATTGCCGCACCCTTGGTGATGGGGGCGGCGATCGGGCCGGTATAGACGACCTCGGCGGACACGCTGCCCTGGACAAGGGCGGGCACAAGGAAGGTTGCGTCCACTGCTGGCACCAGTCCCACCGTTGTCTCGGCACCCATCCATACCTCGGCTTCGGCCACCCGCGTGCCCGCGGTGACCAGCGTCTTTTCGGTGAACTGGCGAAACGCCCAGCTGACGATCTGTTCGGCTTCTTCGGCGCGGGCCTGCTCGCTGGCGAGTCCGGCTATCACAAAGATGATGCGGCGGTTGCCCTGCACGGCGGACCCCACAAGGCCATAACCCGCCTCGGCGGTGTGCCCGGTCTTCAGCCCATCGGCAACCGGCCCACCTGCACCGAAATCCAACGTCAGCAAGGGATTGCGATTGTTGGAGTTCGCCTCGGCCCGGTTTTGAAAATTGAAGGTCGTCTGGGCAAAGATGGGGTAGTATTCCGGAAATGTCTCGATCAGACGCCGGGCGATGATGCCAAGGTCTTTCATGCTCATGCGGTGGTCGGGATCGGGCCAGCCCGACGCATTGGTGAAGAACGAGTTTTCCATTCCCAGTGCGCGCGCGCGTTCGGTCATCTGGGCGGCAAACGCCTCTTCGGAACCGGCCAGACCCTCGGCCACCACAACGCAGGCATCGTTGCCAGAGTTGACGATCATGCCAAGGATCAGGTCACTGACTGCGGGGCGGTCCTGTTCATTCAGAAACATGGTCGATCCGCCCATACCCCGCGCACGGGCCGACACGGCAAACGTGGTGTCCATCGTGACGCGGCCATCGGCCAGCGCCTCGAACAGCATGTTGATGGTCATCAGTTTCGACATCGATGCCGGCGGCAAGGGAAGGTCGGCGTTCTTGTCCATCAGTACGGTCTGGGTCGTCATGTCATAGACCCAGGCCGCCGAGGCCGATGTTTCAAATGCGCGTGCGGGCAGGGCGAACAGGGCCAGTGCCATCAGGGCGGGGATCAGACGTGCCAGCGCCATGTGGCGCAGCGGGATCGGGGGCAGCAGGCGCATGGCGCTCCTTTCAGCAGTTACCGGGACAGAAGATAGGCGTCGCCAAAGCCGGCACCCTTCACCTTTTGCAGGAGTGCGGCTTTGTCGCCGGACCCCGAGGCGATCACGCTCCAGAACTCCTTGCCCTGGCTGGATTCCTTGCGCACCGTGGCGGCGACGCCGGCGCCTGTCAGCGCATCAGCAGCGAGTTTTGCGTTGGCCTCGACGCTGAAGATACCGACCTGAATGCGGACGTCACCGCCCGATGGCGCGGCGTCCGGCGCAGGCTCTGCCTGTGCCAGGGCGGCTGCGGCGCCGGCGGCAATGTCCGCGCCCTCGTCCGGGGCGTCCAGTGTTTCGGCCGTGTCAAGCGCCGGCGCTGCGACGGACGGTGCCGCTTCGGGCGCGCCTTCGCGGCGCAGCGCGGTCACGCTCAATTCGACCGGCTGCCCGGCCAGCACGCCCAGCGCCTCGGCTGCGTCGGATGAGATTTGCAGCTTTGGCCCGGGATTGTCGCGTTCGCGCCGGAACAGCGCGCCGATCACGAAGCTGCCGTTCGCCACATTGCGCATGATGACGCGCTCCGGGTCCGTGACGTCAGGCGAGGCAATCCAGACCCCACCCAGCGACGGCCGACCATCCCACAGGGCGGTGTCGGTGGTCTGGAACACCTCGGGCGCTTCAACGTCGCGGTCGACCAGCCGGGTGGACCGCGAGGTGCGGGTTGGCGCTGCACTGGCTGCCGCGCCCTCGCCGGCTGCCGCGCCTTCTTCGGCCGGGGCGCCATCGATCGGCGTCGCCTCGATCGCGTCGCCGGTGATCGGGTTGGTGCCACCCGTCCCGCCCGGCTTTCCGGCAAACGGACCCTTCCCGGGCACGCATGCCGCGAGTGTCATTGCAGCGATTGCCGCAAGACCAATGTGCCGGACCACCCATACCGCCATCGTGTTATGCCCCTGATGTCGCGCGGTCTGATCGTGCCGCGCTTTGAAAATGCCCGCGTCCGGGCTGCCTGCCTGCTGTGCTGCCAACGCACCGCTTGTGACAATATACCGACGCACCCCCGCCGAGGGAAGGGCGGGCGCACCGCTCTGCGATTTTCCCCCACACCGCTGTGCCCGGCAGGACTCTATTGCCGCGACCACCCCTTGCACAACGCAGCGCCCGGCGGTAATCGAATGCGCGTCGGAGGAGTGGCAGAGCGGTTGAATGCACCGGTCTTGAAAACCGACGTAGGTGGAAGCCTACCGTGGGTTCGAATCCCACCTCCTCCGCCACTTGCCCTGACTAAAGCGTTCTCCATATCCGGCTGTGGTGGGAATTTCCCGTTGTTTTAGGGGGTTATGCGGGTGGAGCTTTCCACGCGTCGCTGCGGGCCGTGACACAAAAGCGTTCTCTCCGGACCAGTATTCTCCGAAGCTCTGAACTGTGGGCCATATGGTGTAGAGCCGTAAGAACCTGTTATCCTTGCGTTTTCGCGTCTGTGCGAAACGACCGGTTCGCAAAACCATCCGCCGACAGTACGACACTGGCATCGGAAGAAATGCGTCAGCAATTATACTGCAACGGACCGGCTTCACTGCCCTACCGGTTCTGGCACAGCGGCCTTAGCGTGCTTCGTAACGATGTCCTGCACCTCAGGTGGCTTGAACGCGACATCCCACGCCCACTGCCCAAATCCGCCAGTTCCGTTTATCGCCTTGACCCATTCACTCAAAGCGTCGCGTTTGGCCTTGTTCTGCGGGCTGTCAGTTCCCTTGATCTCCAACGCGAGCATCTTCCCACTGGCCAGCCTTACAAGGAAGTCGGGCACATACCGGCGACGTGAACCCGCCCACATGTACTGGATCTGAAAGCTCAGATGATCGTTCTTCGCGTAAGCGATCACCTCGTCTCGACCCTCGAAGACATTAGCCGCGTAACCCTCCCACGCTGAATCGCCAACAAGGTGGCTGATGTGCGACTTGATCGCCGGGAAGCAGGGCTTGGAGGTGTACCAGGTCCGCATCTGGCTGGTGGCGCCGATGGGGTTATCTTCGTCAAAGATGGGGGTAAGGCGTTCCGTGTTCTGCTCGGTGATGTGGCGCATGACGTGTTGGACAACGAGGTCGATGTTCAACGCAATCAGGATCCTGCGACGCTGTGGGTCAGAGTGAAACAGCGACGGTATGTCGAGGAGCCTCGATTTCAGGAAGGTTTCGACGATACGAACCAGCTGCGCGGCTAGGTATTCTTCGGTTCCGGAGAAGCTGTGGC
>JAYSSN010000454.1:0-6585 GCA_043720555.1 Rhodobacterales bacterium
CTTGCCGCCAGCTTTGGCCTGAGCGATCCGGTCCCCGTCACCTGCGAAAGTTTCCGCCAATGGGTGCTGGAAGACAACTTTCCGCTGGGACGCCCCGCGCTTGAAAAGGTCGGCGTCACCTTTACCGATCACGTCCATGCGTTCGAGGCGATGAAGATCCGGATCCTGAACGGTGGCCATGCAATCATCGCGTACCCGGCGGCCCTGATGGGCCTGACGCTGGTGCACGAGGCGATGGCCGACCCGCTGATCCGCGCATTCCTGGCCAAGGTCGAACGCGATGAAGTGCTGCCTCATGTGCCACCGGTGCCGGACACATCGCTGCATGATTACCTGACCCTCGTCATCGACCGCTTCGCCAACCCCGAAGTCGCCGATACCACCGCGCGGCTGTGCCTCGACGGATCAAACCGGCAGCCGAAATTCATTGTGCCCTCGCTCGCGGATAACCTTGCCGCGGGGCATCTGCCCGAGGGCCTGCTGCTGCTGTCCGCGCTGTGGTGCCACTATTGCGCCGGTGTCACCGATGCCGGCGCGCCGATCCCGCCGAATGACCCCGACTGGGACGCCCTTCAGGCCCGCGCGATTGCGGCCAGGTCGGACCCGGCGGAATGGCTGCGGATGGCCACCGTCTATGGCGATCTGGGGCGCGATCCGCGCGTCGTGGAGGGCTTCACGCGCCACCTGCTGGCGATCCGGACCCTGGGGACGAAAGCCGTGCTGGAGCAGTTTCTGGGGCTGTGAGCGTGCAAAGCGCCGGGGGTTTCACACCCCCGGACCCCCGTGGGATACTTGTGGACAGAAAATGACCCCGCTAGCGCGCCAATGAGTCCGCAAGCGCGCCCAGCTGCGATGTGGCGAGCCCCCACTTTTCGTGAAACCCCATGTCGTCATGCATCTGGCGGGTGGCGGGCGTGGCATGTTGCAGCCGCACAGTATAGCGCGTGCCGCCGGATTCTGCGGTGAAGGTAATGGTGGCGGTGAAGCCCGGTTCAGGACGGGCGCGCGGGCGATAGCCGCGCTCCAGCATATCGGTAAAAACAATGCGGGACTGGGGATCGACCGCCAGAAAGCAGCCCTCGGCTGTTTCGCCGGTGCCATCGGGCATCAGCGTGGTGGTATGAAACCGCCCGCCGGGATACGCCTCGATCACCGCGTGGGTGGTCAGAACCGGCGAGGGCGCCCACCACTTGACCAGCAATGCGGGCTGGGTCCAGCAGCGCCAGAAGGCCGCGATCGGGGCCCGGAAAAGCCGGCTCACCTCAAGTTCGGTAGCGGGATTCAGGCGGGGGGTCTGATTCATCGATGCACTGTATACGGTTGTGAACATGCCGCATATTGGACATAACGCGCAGATCCCGGCCATGGAACTGCAGCTTTTCAAGCAATGAAAGATCCGATGATGATCGACCGCATCCTGACCCACGGTCTTTTGGTGGACGCAAGCCTGTTGCACTTCGTGGATGCGGTGGCGCTGCCCGGCACGGGCGTGCACCGTGATCGGTTCTGGGCGGGATTTGCCGCAGCGCTTGGTGACCTTGCGCCAATGAACCGGGCCCTGCTGGCCACGCGTGATGCATTGCAGACGCAGATTGATGACTGGCACCGCGCACGCCAGGGCCAGTCCCATGATGCGGCGGCGTATCACGGGTTCCTGCGCGAGATTGGCTATCTGCTGCCCGATGGCGCGGATTTCCAGATCGGAACCGCAGGTGTGGACCCTGAGATTGCACAGATTGCGGGGCCGCAGCTGGTGGTGCCGGTGATGAACGCGCGCTACGCGCTGAATGCGGCCAATGCCCGGTGGGGGTCGCTGTATGATGCCCTGTACGGCACGGATGCGCTGGGCACGGCCCCTGCGACCAGCGATTATGACGCCGCGCGCGGGGCGCAGGTGATGGCCTGGGCCAAGGCGTTTCTGGATGATGTGATGCCGCTTGCGCAGGGCAGCCATGCCGATGTGACGGGCTACCGGGTGGTGGATGGCGCGCTGTCGCCCGCTCTGCGCGCCCCCGGACACTTCGCCGGCTATCGCGGCGCGCCCGAGGCACCAAATGCCATTTTGCTGTGCAATCATGGTCTGCACCTGGTGCTGCGGATCGATGCGGGTCACCGCATCGGACGGATGGACCCGGCGGGGGTAGCCGATATCCGGATGGAAGCGGCACTGTCCGCGATCATGGATTGCGAGGATTCCATCGCCGCCGTCGATGCGGCTGACAAGGTGGTGGCCTATGGCAACTGGCTGGGCCTGATGCGCGGCGATCTGATGGCGCGTGTGGACAAGGACGGGCGCAGCGTCGAGCGCCGCCTTGCCGCCGATTTCGCCTTTACCGCGCCGGATGGAGGCGCGCGGACCCTGAAGGGTCGCGCGCTGATGCTGATCCGCAATGTCGGCCATCTGATGACCAACCCTGCGATCCTGCTGGACGGACAAGAGGTGCCCGAGGGCATCATGGATGCCTTCATCACCACGCTGTGCGCGATGCATGATCTGGCACGCGGGGCTGCGGGCAATTCGGTGACGGGGGCGGTTTACGTGGTGAAGCCCAAGATGCACGGGCCGGACGAGGTGGCCTTTGCCTGCGCCATCTTTGAGCGGGTCGAGGCGGTGCTGGGCCTGCCTGCAGACACCGTGAAGCTGGGGATCATGGATGAGGAGCGCCGCACCTCGGTGAACCTCAAGGCGTGCATTGCCGCCGCCAGGGCGCGGGTTGCATTCATCAACACAGGCTTTCTCGACCGGACGGGAGATGAGATTCATACCTCGATGGAAGCGGGGCCGATGGTGCGCAAGGGCGATATGAAAGCCGCGCCCTGGATCAGGGCATATGAAGAGCGCAACGTGGATATCGGGCTTGCCTGCGGATTTCGCGGGCGCGCCCAGATCGGCAAGGGGATGTGGGCAGCACCCGACCTGATGGCGGCAATGCTGGCGCAGAAGATCGCACATCCGCAAGCGGGGGCCAATTGCGCCTGGGTGCCGTCACCCACAGCGGCGGTGCTGCATGCGACGCATTATCACCGGATCGATGTGGGCGCGGTTCAGGACGGGCTGGCGGGGGCATCGCGGGGCACGCTGGAGGGATTGCTGACGATCCCGCTGGCGGCCGGAGACTGGATTGCCGAAGAGGTGCAGGCCGAGGTGGAGAACAACGCTCAGGGCATTCTGGGCTATGTCGTGCGCTGGGTGGATCAGGGGATCGGTTGTTCCAAGGTGCCCGATATCCATGACGTCGCCTTGATGGAGGATCGGGCGACCTGCCGGATTTCAGCGCAGGCACTGGCGAACTGGCTGCATCACAGAGTTGTCAGCGAAGGTCAGCTCATTGCCGCGATGCGCAAGATGGCAGCGGTGGTGGACGCCCAGAATGCGGCCGACGCGGCCTATCAGCCCATGGGACCACGCTTTGACGGGGTGGCGTTCCGCGCGGCATGCGATCTGGTGTTTCAGGGGCGGGTGCAGCCATCAGGGTATACCGAACCCGTGCTGCATGCCCGGCGGCTGGAGCGGAAGGCCGCGGGGTAACGGGGGCTGTCTGCCCCTCTCGTGGCGGTGCGGGCAGTTCACCCCCTAGGGATATTGGGGCAAACGTGAATGAGCAAGCGGGCGGGCCAGGCTGCCCCTGCCGCGCAGTCCTTATCCGATGTCGAGGGCCAGCGCATGAATGCGGGTGGTCAGATCACCAATCGCCGCGTGCACGGCCCGGTGGCGGGCAACGCGGTTCAGCGGGCCAAAGGCCGCAGCCCGGATCAGGACGCTGAAATGGCTTTCCCCGGTACCGTCATCGCCACTGTGGCCCGCGTGTTTGTGGCTGTCATTGATGATTTCCAGCCGTTCGGGGGCGAAAGCTTCAGTCAGGCGCGCGCGTAATGTGGCCTCGATTGTCATTTAATTCCGGTTGCCCCTTCAATCTGCTGCCAAATCCCCTAAACTCTTGCGTCCGAGTCGGAAAGGCCGCCCATGTCCAATCGCCCACCTTTTGAGTTTGATATCAGCGCATCCGCTGACAAAAAGCGCCGCAAAACCGGGCGGCGCGGATTTTCCGGTGCGTTCGAGACATCGAACAAAGGCTGCGAATTTCCCGGCTGCAACGAGGCGGGGGCGTACCGAGCGCCGAAGTCACCCGATCTGCTGGACGAGTATTTCTGGTTTTGCAAAGACCACGTGCGGGAGTACAACCTGAAGTGGAATTTTTTCAACGGCACCACCGATGAGGAATTTCAGAAGTTTCTTGACAAGGACCGCGTCTGGGGCCGCGAGACGAAGCCGTTCAGCCAAAAGGATGACGGGCGGGCCTGGCAGCGGCTGGGCGTGGATGATCCGCTGGAACTGCTGGGGGCCAATGCCACGCAGAACCCCGGCAAGCCGGTCAGCAACGCATCGCGCAAGTTGCCTCCTACGGAACGCAAGGCGCTGGAAGTGCTGGATGCGCGCGACAGCTGGACCAAGACCGAAATCCGCAAGCAATACAAAAGTCTGGTGAAGGATCTGCATCCGGACATGAACGCGGGCGACCGGTCGGACGAGGACCGGTTGCAAGAGGTGGTCTGGGCCTGGGACCAGATCAAGGACAGCCGGTATTTCCGCGAATAGGGGTCAGGCCGCGTCGTCCGCGACGTGGCGCACGAACCGCATCACCAGATGCACGCCCGCCATGGTCACGACCCAGACCAGCAGCAGGTGCGGGCTGGCAAGGATCGCGGCCGCGACGATGACGGGTGCCACCAGCACGGCCAGCGGTTCTGCTGCGACCAGGGCCAGTCCAAGCCCTGCGATTGCAGCCCCGAGTGCGGTGGCAAAGATTGCCCCGATGGCAGCCATGACGGCGCCTTGCCGGTGACCGTGTCCGAACAATGGTGCGGCAAAGGCGCCCGCGATGAAGGCCCCACAGGCAGCGGACAGGACAAGTCCGGGGTCTGTCCGACCGGACATGTCCATGCCGACCATGACAGAGGCACCGCTCATGGCAGTCAGCGTTGCGGCGAACAGGTGGTGGGTGATGTGCATGTGATCCTCGCGGTATGTTGCGGGGTCAGGGTGCCGGTATGGGCCCAAGGGTGCCGCGCAGCGTTTCAGCAGGATGCGCGCAGGTGGGCTCCAGCCAGCCCTGATAGCGCACGATGGGCCCGATGACCGGCAGGCTGAGGGCGACGTCAAAGGTGGCGCGGGCACCGTCGGCGGATTCGGTGGTGTCACTGCGGGGCAGGCTCCAGCGTGGCAGGGGCAGGCCTGCGAGCCAGCCTTGGGTGACCGGGTAGTGCAGTTGGCCGTCCTGCACGCGCAGGGCGATGGTGAAGGTCAGAAATCCGAAGCGTTCGGTCAGACGGCCTTTGTAAAGCCGCAGGGTGGATCGGAAACTGCGGCCATTGAAGTTGCGGGTCCAGCGTTCGGCATTTTTGTGGCGCTCCATCGTGACGGTCAGGGGGGTGTCGGTGCCTTGCGGGGGAAAGCGCATCATGGTGGCGATAAGGCGCGCCATGCGGCCCCTGCCCCGCGTGATCTGGGCGCGACCGTGCCAGCAGCGGTGCGACATGACGGCGTGCAGGTGCTGGACGGGGGTCGGCAGGGTGGCGAAGGCGGGGCCGAGGGCCAGTTGAAACAGATGGGGCGCGGGGGTTTCCATTGCGCCGGTGGTGATGTGGAAGTGGCGCATCAGGGCTTCGGCAGTCGCCAGGGAAAATTCCGACAGGCAGGGGCGCGCGCCGGGTCGGATGGTGCCTGTGCCGAGCAGGTTCAGCATGACGCGGGCGGGAATGGCGGGGATATGGGGGCCGTCGCCCGCGCCTGCGATCAGGGTCCAGTCGCGCAGGACGGGGCCGTGTGGCGCGATCCCCATGACGCGGACCCGCATGCCGCCCCGATCGGTGCCAAAGGGTGTCAGCGCATTCGCGGCAACCTGCAGCGGACGTGACAGGACCGCGATGGATGGGATCAGGCCCCAGCGGACAGGCAATGACAGGACTGTCAGCCCGTGGTGCATCAGGCGCAGTTCAAGGCCCGCGCGGAACGTCACGTTGCGGGCGCGGAAATGGCCGGGGAACAGGGCCACGTCGGGCGCACCGATCAGGCTGGCCGCGCGGGGTTTCAGCGACGCGTTCGGCAGCATCAGGCCGATGGAGGTTGGTCTGCTCCACCCTGTCGCGGTCACGGCACCTTCGCGCCAGATGGTCAGGGGGCGGCCTGCCTGTGCGAGGATCGCGCGGATCACGGACAGGCCGCGCGGGGCGCGGTTGCCGGGCACGATGGCGCTTTCGATGAGGTGAATGTCGGTCAGCCCGGCAGCAAGGGCCGTTGCTGCGGCGGATGACAGCGCGGGCACGGACGACACGCCCGACAGCGCCGTGACACCTGCGGCTCTGGCGATGCCATCAAGTGATGTGATCCCGGTGGTAAAGGCCGCATCATCCGACAGGTCAAGCGAATGCGCGCCCGCAGCGATGGCGGCGCGCGCGGTGGCGTGGCCTGCATAGCCTTGAAACGGGCCAGCGGCGTCGATGACCGCAAAGGGGGCGAGATCTTTGACGTTTGCGGCAAACTCCGGGGCGGTGTGGTCCAGTGCCACGGGTGTGCCGCCATGGGTC
>JAYSSN010000455.1:0-19712 GCA_043720555.1 Rhodobacterales bacterium
TGCACGCTGGTCCGACCTCATCCTGCCCGACCCGGTCGGCGTGCGCGTCGCTGCACAAAGCCACGGAATGGCCTTTGGCGCTGTCGCCAGCACGATGCAGAAGTCCGATCATGGCCGCCGGTCATATGGACTGTTTTTCCGCAACGACCGCGATTTCACCGATAGTGAGCTTCAGGCACTGGGCCTCATCCTCGAGTCCGCGCACAGCGGTACCAAGATGGAACGTAACCTGACCGCGAACGAGGTCGAGGCACTGAAAATGCTCGCCTCGGGCATGCGGTTACAGCAGATCGCCGACCAGCTGGAGATATCGGAAAGCGCCGTAAAGGCGCGTCTGAACAACGCAAAATCCAAATTGGGGGCGCGAACTGCCTCGCAAGCGGCGTCGCTGGCGGCAAGTAAACGGCTTTTGTAGGGCAAAATCGGACTTTTTTACATCTTACACGATCTGATTCATCAAAATTTCAACTTAAAGTATATTCCTGCAACGAACAATTCGGCACAATTGTTTCGTTAAGGGAGACTCACCATGAATAATATCCAGTTCGACTTCGCGGACCTGCATCTCTACGGCACCGCTTTCTTCGACTTTCTGCGCCTGCGCAAGCGCATGTTCGTAGATGAACTAAAGTGGGATATCCCGCACAACGCCGCCATGGAGATGGACCAGTACGACACGCCCATGGCGCAATACTCACTTGTCATGCGCAACGGCAGAGTTGTCGGCGGCGCCCGTGCCATGGCCACCACTTCGACTTGGGGCACACATACCTACATGCTGCGCGATGCCTTTTCCGGCAAACTGCCCCATATCCCGCCAGAGGTTATGACAGTTGAAATCGCCAGCCCTACAGTCTGGGAATGCACGAGGATTGTCATTTCTGATGAATTGACTACGACTGCGGAACGTGCGGAATGCATGGAACACATCATTGATGGCGTTGTCAGCATTACCCGCGCGCATGGCGCGGATCAAGTGATCGGCCTGTCCTCGGTCGCACTGATGCGCTGGCTGCGTGGTCTGGGTTACCCGGTGGGTCGCATTGGTGAACCCTACCGCAATGGCGAAGACGGCCGCCAATATGCGGTGCTGACGATGCCGGCGGAATATTCAAAAGCCTGGAAGGAACGCGAAGCCGTGAACCATCAGTATCTGCTGGACGAAAACTGGATGCAGGATGAACGCCTGAAGGTGCCCGCAAATCTGGTGCGCCTGCCCGAACCGCAACCGCTGGCCCTGTCGGCATAAGACACCGTTGCGCTTTGGCGGGGTCAGGCGATCTCTCGGGGATCGTCTGGTGGTTCCCGCACAGATGACGCCCCAACCTGCGCCGTTGCCGCATGAATGGCACTGACGCGAATGGATGACGCGCATCCGTTGACCCGGCGCTTCTGCGCGGCCACTGTGCCCCTGATCTGACCGGAGCCGCCGATGAAACCGCAACGTCCCTCTCATGCACGCCCCACCGACGCCGATGCGCGCCGCGTGATTGTTCCGGTGATCTGCTATCCGGTGTCAGGCCTGCCCGCGCCTGACCTGGCTGCCCTGCACGCGGCACGCGCGGGCTGGACCATGACTGCCGAAGTGCAAATCCCCCCGCGTGAGGCGCGCACCTTTACCGTTCCGGCAGGTCATTACTTTCGTATCCTGTCCGTCGAAGGCCCGCAGGTGGGCGATCTGAACCTGTGGCACGCCAACGACTTGGACGAACGGTTCTATTCCGGCAAGACCCGCGCCCTGCACGGCACGCATCTGTCCACGGGCGACCGGATGTGGAGCAGCTTTCCCAACCTGCGCCCGATGGCCACGATCAGCGATGATACGCTTGACTGGTACGGCTTCGATGAATTCGGCGGCGCAGTGCATGACGTGATCGGCACCCGCTGCGATCCTTATACGCACAACCTGCTGAGCCAAGGCGGGCAATATCACCATTGCTGCCATTCCAATCTGAGCCGCGCCCTGGCCGATCATACGGGGCTCGGCGTGCGAGGGGCGGAGCCCTACATCCATGATGTGCTGAACGTGTTCATGTGCACGGGTTTCACCCGCGACACCGGGCAGTATTTCATGAAAGCATCCCCCGTACGGCCCGGCGACTATATCGAATTCTTTGCCGAGATTGATCTGCTGGGCGCTTTGTCTGCCTGCCCCGGCGGCGATTGTTCGGCGCAGCATTCGTCGGACGTGGCAGCGTGTCATCCGCTGGTCGTGCAGATATTTGCCCCCACAGCACCGCCCGCGGGATGGGTCAGTCCGGCGCGCAACGGGTATGACCGCAGCCATGGGTGGCCGGGCGCGTGATTTTACGCGCCATTCTGGCGTCATCACGTGATGTTTCATGCCGTTGCCTGCAATTGGCATGCTTCCTGTAAATCCAGGAAAAACAGCGAAAATGATGACAAGTTGTCTGTCGTCAACGTCGGTCAGCAATAGCGCTCGACCGACGCCGCCATGTCATCGTTGTAGCGGTCGCCATAGGCCCATCCTACCGGCAGAATTCGCGCGATGGCCGCGTGATCCGCATCCGTCAGGGTGATTTCCGACGCGCCCGCCCAATCGGCCAGATGCTCTGCTGTGCGCGTGCCGGGAATGGGGATCAGGTGATCTGCCTGCGCCAGCACCCACGCCACGGCCAGCGCCGCCGGGCTGACCCCCCGTTCGTCCGCGCAGGCGCGGAAGGCGTTGATATGGGGCAGGTTGCGCTGCCAGTTGTCGCCCTGAAAACGGGGGATCAGCAGACGGAAATCCTCCGCCCCCATCCCCGCGGGATCAGGTGCGCTGCGGCCAAACACGCCGCGCGCCAGCGGTGAGAATGGAACGAAAGCCACCCCCAATTCCGCGCAAGTCCGGATCATTCCCATCTCCGGCTGCCGTGTCCAAAGTGAATATTCGTTCTGTACGGCGCGACAGGCATGCACCGCGTGCGCCCGCCGCAGCGTGTAGGGGGCCACTTCCGACAGGCCATAGCCACCGATCTTGCCCTCATCAATCAGCGCGGCCATCGTGGCTACGACCTCTTCAATCGGGCGTGCCTCTTCGCGCCGGTGGATGTAGAACAGATCCACATGATCCACCCCGAGCCGCTTCAGCGATCCCTCAAGTTCGCGGCGCAGATGCGCATCTGAATTGTCGATCCGCCGGTCCTGCCCGCCGACGAGGCTCGCCTTTGTCGCAACTGTCACGCGGTGTTTGCGGGTCGAAAGCCATTCGCCGATCACGCTTTCCGAAACGCCCATGCCATAGATGTTCGCGGTATCCAGAAACGTGACCCCGTGATCCCAGGCTGCATCCAGACAACGCAGGCTGGTGCCCCGGTCGGTTGCGCCGAAAATGCCGCCGAAGGACAGACAGCCAAAACCGATCGCTGAAACCATGGGGCCGTCCTTGCCCAGTTGCCGCTGCTTCATGGTGCTCTCCTTTTTCCTGGGGGCAGCCAGCAGACCCCCACGAATCGGTTGGGTCAACCCCCACGGATGAAATGCATCCCCTGAAACTGTGCCCGCAGTGCCGTCGTGCGCGGGGCGACCGATGCCGGATCGTTCGACCGCAGCCCTTCGGCAATCAGCGCGGCCAGCCCCGGCGCGTCCGCAGGTGTCATCCCCCGCCGCACCAGTTCCGGCGTGCCAATTCTCAGCCCGTTCAGATCGGTCGGCACCGCGGCAACCGGCAGCCCGATGCCACAGGCAAGCAACCCCGCCATGCGCAGCGTTTTGGACGCAGTTTGCCCGCCGCCAAAAGCCGCCGCCTCAATGGCGAACTGGTGGCTTTGCGTGGCACCCCGATCGGCGGCAAAGACGGGCAGCCCCAAATCGACCAGCGCCGATGCAAGCGCGCGGGCCAGATCAACCATCGCCTGCGCATAGGCCCGCCCGTGGTCGCGCCAGTCCAGTAGCGTGATGGCCAGCGCCGCCGATTTCGCGGCGTCGAAGTTGGCCGTCATGCCGGGATAGGCGATGGCGTCCAGCCGTTCGGCGATTTCTGCATCGTTCGTCACGATCAGCCCACCCGCCGGCCCGCCGAGCGACTTGTAAGTGCTCATCGTCATCACATGCGCGCCCTGCGTCAGCGGGTTCGCCCAGATCCCGCCCGCGATGATCCCGCACTGGTGCGCCGCATCGAACAGGACATGTGCACCAACCTCGTCGGCAATGGCACGGATCTCGGGCACCGGATGGGGAAACAGGTTCAACGACCCGCCGATGGTAATGAGCCGCGGTTTCACCCGATGCGCAAGCGTGCGCAGGCCCGCCAGATCGACCGTATAGCCGTCGGCGTTCACCGGCGCCGCGTGGGTCACCAGCCCGTAAAGCCCCGCGCAGCCCGCCGCATGATGCGTGACATGCCCCCCCATCGACGGGGGCGGGGCGATGATCGCGTCGCCTGGCCGTGTCAACGCCATGAAACCGTAGAGGTTTGCCATCGCCCCGCTCGCCACCCGGATTTCGGCGTGGGTCGCCCCAAAGATTTCGGCAGCAAGTTCAGCTGCGATCACCTCGATCTCTTCGATCCCCTCCAGCCCCATTTCATATTTGTCGCCGGGGTAGCCAAGGCTGGGACGGCTGCCCAGACCCCGCGACAGTGCCGCTTCGGCGGCCGGATTCATCACATTGGTGGCGGGGTTCAGGTTAAAGCAATCCCGGTCATGAATGGCCAGATTGCGCTGAATGGCCGCCTCGATCCGGGCGGCGACGGTTGCGGAACCGGCAGTGGTTTCCTGCGCCAGACGCTGGATCAGCGTCTCGCAACTGGCGGGAACCCACGCACGGGGGACAAGATGAGCCATGGGCATCCTTCAGGAAAATGCAGCCTTCAGCGCGATCTCGACCATATCGCCAAAGCTGCGCTCGCGCTGGTCGGCGGGCAGGGCGTCACCGGTCAGTATGTGGTCCGACATCGTCAGCACGGCCAGCGCGCGGCGGCCATGGCGCGCGGCGACAGCATAAAGCTCTGCGGCCTCCATCTCGACACAAAGCACCCCGTGGCGTTGCAGTTGCTTTTGTATGTCGTCGCGTTCGTCATAGAACACATCCGACGAATAGATGCCCCCGACATGGGTTGGCACGCCCGTGGCCACCGCGGCCTTGTGCGCGGCAGTCAGCAGGCCAAAATCGGCGCAAGGCGCAAAATTCGCCTCGCGGAACAGCGGTTTTGACGGGCTGCTGACGGTGCTGGCGGTCATCGCCAGCACCAAATCACGGATTTGGATATGCGGCTGCATCGCCCCGGCCGACCCGATCCGGATCAAGGTTTTCGTGCCATACTCGCTGATCAGTTCGTTGGCATAGATCGACAGCGACGCCATTCCCATGCCCGACCCCTGAATCGTTACCCGGTGCCCATTCCAGGTGCCGGTGTAGCCGAGCATGCCGCGCACCTCGTTCACCAGCACGGCGTCCTTCAGGAACGTCTGCGCGGCCCAGCGGGCGCGATAGGGATCGCCCGGCATCAGCACGGTTTCGGCAATCTCGCCGGGTTTTGCTCCGATATGAAATGTCACATGGCACCTGTTTTCTGGCATGAATGCCGGTCTGCAAGCCGGCGTCATCGCGTCTTCATCTGCACCCACACTAGGATGCGACATTTGCGCAGGCCAGAGGGGAAACGCACCGCGCGCGTCAACGGCCGTGATTGCGGAATTGACCGGGCGCACCGGCAGTGCGTAACATGCGGTATTCAAGAAATTTCGCGTTCCGCTTTGGAGCCTTGCCATGCCCCTCATCACCTTTTCCGTCGGTCGCGGCGGCGTAAACCTGCCGCAGGATGTGGCCGCCGTGCAATCTGCATTGAATGCGCTGGAATGCCGGGCGGACGCGTCGTGGACCCCGTTCCAATCCGGGAAGATGGACATCCTGACCCAGATCCGGATCGCGTCGTTCCAGGGCCGCTTCCTGCCCATGCAAACGGCCGACGGGCTGATCCGGCCCTATTCCATGGCCGAAAGCCTGCTGATGAGCCTGGCATGGGGTGCCGCCGCGACAAAACCGGCCATGGTCACCTATGCCGACGATATTGCCACAGAATCGCGGATCGTGGACAGCTACGCCATTGCCGTGATCGAAAAGGCCCTGACCGCCGCCAAGATGACGGCGGCCAAAATCACATCGACCCTGCGCCTGCCGGCCGAGCAGGCCGCGATCATGTATCGCAACGCGGCGGTAAATCTGGACGCGCAGTACAAGATGTACGGAGCTGCCGGGGATGCTGTTCTGGACATTTACAAGGCGAACAAGGCCAAACCACAGGCCGATGTGGTGGCATTGATGGCGGACAAGATACAGGCCCTGCTGGACGGCGGGCGACAAGTGTCAAACCACGTCTCGACGCCCGAGAAATACAAAAAGCTGAACATCATCGATATCGGGGTGAACAGCACGCGCAAGGTGGCGGGCAAGAGTTTCAATCTGGCGGCACTGACCAAGGCATTCACGAGTCTGGAAAAGCAGGGCTACATCCGCAAGCTGATCGACGAGACGCAGAAATCAAACAGCTGCTGGCATCTCGAAATCGTGCCCGGTGCGAAGAAGCTTTAGGGATTACTCCGCCGCTACCGGCACCCGGTCCACCAATTCCACAATATCCAGCATGATCCGGTTCATCTGAAAATCCTTGGGCGTATAAACCGCTGCCACACCCATGGCGCGCAGGGTGGCCGCGTCCGCTTCGGGGATGATGCCGCCCACGATCAGGGGGATGTGCGACAGGCCCGCGGCGCGCATCAGGGTGATGACCTCGACAATCAGGGGCAGGTGGCTGCCTGAGAGAATTGACAGGCCCACCACATGTGCCTGCTGTGCGACGGCCGCACTCACGATTTCAGCTGGTGTCAGGCGGATGCCGTCATAATGGATATTCATGCCGCAATCGCGGGCGCGGGCGGCGATCTGTTCGGCGCCGTTGGAATGGCCATCAAGGCCCGGCTTGCCCATCAGGAACGTCAGACGACGGCCCAGCCTGGTCGACACGGCATCCACTGCCGCGCGGATCGGCTCCAGCCCCTCGGTGCGGTTGGACGGGTTACGCGACACGCCGGTGGGCGCGCGGTACTGTCCGAACGCGTCGCGGATGACACCCCCCCATTCGCCGGTGGTCACACCCGCCCTGGCACAGGTGATCGAGGGCGGCATCACGTTCTGGCCCGTGGCGCAGGCATTGCGCAGGGCGTCCAATGCCGCTTTCACAGCCGCGGCATCGCGGGAGGCGCGCCAGCTTTGCAGTCGGGCGATCTGGTCCGCTTCGGCGTCCACATCGGCCACCATGATTGCGCCGTCACCGGCGGTCAGCGGACTGTGTGTCGTTTCCACCCACCGGTTGACACCGACAACGGTCGTTTCACGGGATTCGATCCGCGCCATGCGTTCCGCGTTCGCCTCGACCAACCGCCCCTTCATATAGCCGATTGCGGCGACCGCGCCGCCCATCTGGTCGATCAGGGCCAGTTCCGCCCGAGCGCCGTCTTTCAACGCGTTGACCTTGCGGTCGATCGCGGGGTTGCCGTCAAACAGGTCGTCGTATTCCAGCAAGTCGGTTTCATAGGCGAGGATCTGCTGCATCCGCAGCGACCACTGCTGATCCCAGGGGCGGGGCAGGCCGAGCGCCTCGTTCCACGCGGGCAATTGCACGGCGCGGGCACGGGCGTTCTTCGACAGCGTCACCGCCAGCATTTCGATCAGGATGCGATACACGTTGTTTTCGGGCTGCTGTTCGGTCAGACCAAGCGAATTCACCTGCACGCCATAGCGGAAGCGGCGGTACTTTGCGTCCTGCACACCATAGCGGTTCAGACAGATTTCATCCCACAGATCGACGAAAGCGCGCATCTTGCACAACTCGGTCACGAACCGGATGCCTGCATTGACGAAAAACGAGATCCGGCCGACCATGTTGGGGAAATCGGTCTCGGAAACTTTCCCCTTCAGGTCATCCAGCACGGCGCAAGCGGTGGCCAGCGCGAACGCCAGCTCTTGTTCCGGCGTCGCCCCCGCTTCTTGCAGATGATATGAACAGATGTTCATAGGGTTCCATTTTGGCAGTGCGACCTGGGTGTAGGCGGCGACGTCGGTGATCATCCGCAAACTGGGCTGCGGCGGGCAGATGTATGTGCCACGCGACAGATATTCCTTGATGATATCGTTCTGCACGGTGCCTTGCAGGGCGGCGACGTCGGCGCCCTGTTCGTCCGCCGCAGCAATATAAAGTGCCAGCAGCCACGGTGCGGTCGCATTGATTGTCATCGAGGTGTTCATCTGATCCAGCGGGATGTCCGCGAACAGCCTGCGCATGTCACCCAGATGCGCGACCGGCACGCCGACCTTGCCAACCTCGCCACGGCTGAGTTCATGATCAGAGTCGTAGCCCGTCTGCGTCGGCAGATCGAACGCCACCGACAGGCCCGTCTGCCCTTTCGCCAGATTGCCCCGGTAGAGGGTGTTGGACGCGGCAGCCGTCGAATGGCCCGCATAGGTGCGGAACAGCCAGGGGGCATCTTTCTGTGTCATCGCGGCCTCGTCGAATCTGATGCGCAACTAAATTGCTACCGCATATCTATGAGTGTAATTTTATGACCATGTCAATTCGCTGCGTTGCGGCATCTTCCGGGTCGGCAGAAAACCAGTTGTGTTTCGCCGGGCGAGGGGGCTAGCCTGCAGAAAAGCCGATTTGAGACGAAAGGGATCGCATGCAGTTTTTTGGACACACAGCCATTGCGGCGACTTTGGGTCTGGCGCTGGCATCGCCGGCATGGGCCTTGGACCGGAAGGTCACCATCGTGAACAATTCAGGGTTCACGATCAGCTATTTCTACGGCTCGAACGTGGGGACGACCTTTTGGGAAGAAGATCTGCTTTCCAGTGACGTCCTATCGAATGGCGCGTCGGTTGTGGTCAACTTTGACGATACCACGGGGTACTGCCGTTTCGATTTCCGCGCGATCTTCGATGACGGTACGGAGATCGTGAAAAAAGACGTGAATGTCTGCGAAATCACAACCTTTACGATCAACCCGTAAGCGGACCCGGACGCGGCAGTTGCGGCTTTTTCCGGGCCCGGTCAGATATTCCTTACCCGGAATTAATTTTCGTTGATTCGTTTGAAAAACAGTGCCTTTCTTGGGTGACGCCGTATTTGGGCGGCGCCTTTAGTCGAAAGGTTGAAAGCATGTTACATTTCAAGAACACCGCATTGGCCGTTTTTCTGAGCATGTCCGTGGCCGGACCGGCAGCGGCACTGGACCGGCGGGTGACGATCGTCAACAACACAGGCTACACGATTGTGAATTTTTATGGATCGAACACCGGGGCGTCTTCGTGGGAAGAGGATATCCTTGGCCAGAATGTCCTGCCCTCCGGGTCGTCTGTCGATATCAATTTTGATGACCGGTCAGGCTACTGCATGTTCGACTTTCTGGCCATCTTCGATGACGGGGAACAACTGATCCGTGAAAGCGTAAATATCTGCGAAATCACGACCTTCACCTATAACTGACGCTTTACACGCCGGGGCCTTGCGGGGAAGCCTGTGGTCATGACGTCCGTGGCGCTTCCCCTGTGGCTTTTGGTGCTGATCCTGGCGTTTGCGGGGATTGCTGCGCTGGACCGCGTTCTGGTGCCATCGGTGCGCTGGTTTTTCCGGCGCCGGATGGAACGGATTGTCGCGCAGGTGAACACGCGGCTCGTCCGCAAGATCCAGCCGTTCAAGCTGGCCGCACGGCAGGACATGATCGCGCGCCTCGCCTATGACCGCGCGGTGCTGGAGGCCGTGACAGAACACGCGGCCGAAACCGGCATCCCCCCTGCGCTCGCCTTTGCCGAGGCCAAGGATTATGCGCGCGAAATTGTGCCATCGTTTTCGGCATATTTTTATTTCGGCTTTGCGACAGGGGCTGCGAAACGCTTCAGCAGGATGTTGTTTCGCGTGCGGGTCGGCCGCGTCGATGCAGCCCTTGCCCACATCGACCCCAAGGCCACCGTCATCTTCGTGATGAACCACCGCAGCAACATGGACTACGTGCTGGTAACATGGCTGGTCGCCAACCGATCGGCCATTTCTTATGCGGTGGGGGAATGGGCGCGCATCTGGCCGCTCAGCGGCATGATCCGGGGCATGGGGGCGTATTTCATCCGGCGCAAGTCGCGCAATGCGCTCTACCGTCGGGTGCTGGCGCGTTATGTGCAGATGGCAACCGCTGATGGTGTGACCCAGGCGATTTTTCCCGAGGGCGCGTTGTCGCTGGACGGGCGGGTGGGTGTGGCGAAGATGGGGCTGCTGTCCTATATCGTCGCCGGTTTTGATGCGACGGCTGCGGATGTCGTCTTTGTACCTGTCGGCCTTGCCTACGACCGGGTGCTGGAAGACCGGGTTCTGACGACCGCCGCTGCCGAAGGCACCCGCACATTCCGGGCGCGGCCCGTGACCATCCTCAAGGCAGCGGTCAGCATTCTGTGGTCCCGGGTGCGTGGCAGGTTCAAGGGGTTTGGAACAGCCGCAGCAGGCTTTGGCCCGCCCGTATCACTGCGCGTCTTTCTGGCCGAGGGGCTGCCCGACCCGATCGAGGCATTGGGCGAACACCTGATGGCCGCGATCGGGCGCGTGATCCCGATCCTGCCCGTGCCACTGGTGGCGGCGGCCGTTGCGGCGGGGGCGACGCGTGACGGGCTGCTGACCATGGCAGGCGGCATGGCAGAGCGGCTGGCCGCGCAGGGCGCAGTGCTGAAACTGCCGCCACAGGGCCTTGCACAAGCGGTGAACGAAGGGCTGAAGCCCTTGCTCGCGCGTCAGATCCTGGCGGACGACCTGCGTATCCTGGCGCCTGAACTGTTGGCGTTTTATGCAGCGCCCGTGCAGCAGGTACTGGATGCCGCATCGCAGCAGACATAAAATTACAAAAACATATACGTTTTTGTTGTAAAGTAACCTTCAGAATTGTATAAAAACCCTGACCCGCCCGATTCTGCGGCGCGGCATTACTCTCAGGGAGGCCCCCGATGGCTTTGGACACGCAGAACGCAATCGTTGCATATGACGCCCCGGTGAAAGACCTCTACGGCGTTGGTGAAATGCCGCCTTTGGGCCATGTGCCGGCCAGGATGCACGCCTGGGCGATCCGCCGCGAACGCCATGGTGAGCCTGACGCCGCGATGCAGGTCGAAGTGGTGGATACCCCCCGGATCGACAGCAATGAAGTTCTGGTTCTGGTGATGGCCGCTGGCGTCAATTACAACGGTGTCTGGGCCTGTCTTGGTCAGCCGATCAGCCCGTTTGACGGCCACAAGATGCCCTATCACATCGCCGGGTCGGACGCGTCCGGCATCGTCTGGGCGGTCGGCGACAAGGTGAAGCGGTGGAAGGTCGGCGACGAGGTTGTCGTTCACTGCAATCAGGACGATGGCGACGACGAGGAGTGCAACGGCGGCGATCCGATGTTTTCACCCAGCCAGCGGATCTGGGGGTACGAAACCCCAGATGGGTCGTTCGCGCAGTTTACCCGCGTTCAGGCCCAGCAGTTGATGCGCCGCCCGCGGCACCAAAGCTGGGAGGAAAGTGCCTGCTACACCCTGACGCTGGCCACCGCGTACCGGATGCTGTTCGGGCATGAACCCCATGAATTGAAGCCGGGCCAGAACGTGCTGGTCTGGGGGGCATCGGGCGGCCTCGGGTCTTATGCGATCCAGCTTATCAATACCGCGGGCGGCAATGCGATTGGTGTGGTCAGCGAAGAGGACAAGCGCGAATTCGTCATGGGCCTGGGTGCAAAGGGCGTCATCAACCGCAAGGAATTCAATTGCTGGGGCCAGATGCCAACGGTGAACAGCCCGGAGTACAAGACCTGGTTCAACGAAGTGCGCAAGTTCGGCAAGGCGATCTGGGACATCACGGGCAAGGGCAACAACGTCGATCTGGTGTTTGAACATCCGGGCGAGGCGACGTTTCCGGTCTCGGTATTTCTGGTCAAGCGCGGCGGCATGGTCGTGATCTGCGCGGGCACCACGGGGTTCAACCTGACGCTGGATGCACGCTATCTGTGGATGCATCAAAAGCGGGTGCAGGGCAGCCATTTTGCCAACCTCAAGCAGGCAAGTGCGGCGAACCAGTTGATGATCGAGCGGCGGCTGGATCCTTGCCTGTCAGAGGTTTTTCCGTGGGACGAGATTCCCGCGGCGCATATGAAGATGCGGCGGAACGAGCATAAGCCGGGGAATATGGCCGTGCTGGTACAGGCCCCGAGGAACGGTTTGCGTACCTTCGAGGATACGCTGGAGGCAAGCCAGAGCCGCTAACGTATCTGGCCCTTGGCGCGGCGGCACCTTATGGTCGCGCCATGCAATTGCCCACCCATACACTTTCGGAAGATCAGGCCGAAGCGCATGACCGCGTTTCGGCCACACTCATGTCTGTTGGTATCGATCTGGGCGAAGGCACTGCATCGCCCGCCCCGGAGGGCAAGGGATCGGTGCTGGCGGTGGTGGGCAAGGCGGGATCGGGCAAGACAATGCTGCTGGCGAACCTGACGAAGGCGCTGGTGGCCGCGGGCGTGAGCATCGTTTCAGGGGATTACGAGGGCAAGCGGCGCAAGGATCGCCGGACGCTGGCGGTGCTGGCGCCCACGAACAAGGCGGCATCCGTGCTGCGCCTGCGCGGTGTGCCTGCGACGACAATTCACCGCATTCTCTACACCCCCGTTTATGATCCCCAATACGAAAAGATCGCGGAATGGCTGGCCGGAAACGGCCCGCGCCCGGCGGTGGAGGGGCTGACGGAAGTGGCGCTGGACCGCGCTTTTGCGTTCTACCAGGCGGTGGCATCCATCCCCGGCGCGCTGGCGGCGGCAGGGTTGAAGGGCAGCGACTTCATCAAGGGCTGGAAGCGGCGGGACGAACCGCTGGATATCGGGTTCGTCGACGAATCCTCGATGCTGGATGCGCGGCAGCTGGATGACTTGAACGAGATTTTCCCGACATTGGTCCTGTTTGGTGATCCGGCACAACTGGCGCCCGTGGGGCAATCGGGCGAGATGGTGTTCGACAGCCTGCCCCGCGGGCAGCGGCTGGTGCTCAACCGCATTCACCGTCAGACGGCGGATAGCCCGATCCTTGATCTGGCACATGCGCTGGCGGACGAGCGGATCGGGTTCGACGCATTCGAGCGGATGGTCGAGGATGCGGCAAAAGCGGACGACCGGGTGGTGATCGCGGAACGTGCTGACAGCGATCTGATGGCACGCTCGCCGGTTCTGGTCTGGCGCAATGCAACGCGTATTCGCCTGATCACCGCATTCCGTGCGGCGCATCTGGCGCCGGAGTTCGAACTGCTGCCGGGGGAACCCCTGATCTGCGACGGCATCGAACTGCCGCTGAAGCATCGCAAGAAGCGCATTGATCTGGAGGCGCGGGGCCTGATCAAGGGGGCGCAGGTGATCTATCTGGGGCCGGGCAACCGCGACGGATTTGCCAAGCTGCATGTGGTCGGGGCCGAAGAGCCGCAGGTTTCGGCCGCGTCGATCATCAAGATCGAAAAGCCGGATGAGGAGGAGCCGTTCATCCCGGCGGCGGCCAAGATGGGAGCGGCGTTTCTGCATGGGGCGGCGGTGACGATCCACAAGGCGCAAGGGTCGCAATGGACGGATGTGCAAGTGTTTGCCCCGGATCTGTACGCGGCGGCGCAATCAGGCCGGATGGAGGCAGGGCTGCCGTTGTGGAAGCGGCTGGCCTATGTGGCGATCACGCGGGCGGAAAAGCGGTTGCTGTGGGTGACGCGCTACCGTCTGGGTAAGCCAGTCGCGGGGCTGACGATTGCCGATCTGCCGAAACAGGCAGCACCACTGACGCTTGAACCCGTGGATGCAGCACCTTAAGGTCGGGCGTTATCAGGAGGCTGCCATGCTTTGCGTCTTTGTCCAGTTTCGCTGTACGCCCGGCCAGACCTATGAGGTGGCCGACGCGATCTATGACCGCGAGGTCGTGAGCGAGCTGTTTTCGACATCCGGCGAATATGACCTGATCGCCAAGGTCTATATCCCCGAGGAAGAAGATGTCGGACGGTTTTTGTCAGACAATCTGTTCGACATTCCCGGGATAGTGCAGACGCTGACCACGATGACCTTCAAGGCGTTCTGAGCGGGTGAAGGGGGCTGTCTGCCCCCTCTTGCCGCTGATGCGGCAATTCACCCCCGAGGATATTTTCAGACAGAAAATGGGGAACATTGCGGGCTGAAAGTTTCCGGCTCTGTGTACAAGGTATCAAATATCTGCGCTGAGCATGGCGGTCGCGTCAACGCTTCGGTCTACCGTTCCTGCTACAGCCATTCCCCGCGCCCGGTGCCGACGGCGGCAGCAACGGTTGCGTGGCCATCGCGGGCAAGCAGGGCGTCGAGGCCATTTGCGATGCGGGCCGCAAGGCTGATGCCGTGATAGACCATGGCGGTGTAGATCTGCACGGCGCAAGCACCTGCGCGGATTTTGGCATAGGCGTCATCCGCACTGCTGATGCCGCCGACGCCGATCAGGGGCAGTTTGCCATCGGTCAGCTGTGACACGCGCGCCAGCACGCGGGTCGATCTTTCAAACAGCGGTGCGCCGGACAGGCCGCCTTGCTGCGCGGCATGCGGACTGCGCAACCCGTCGCGCGCGAGTGTGGTGTTGGTGGCAATGATGCCTGCAATGCCGCTGACAAGCGCCACATCGGCAATGGCGCCAAGATCGTCATCGCCAAGATCCGGGGCGATTTTCAGGAAGATCGGGATCGGGCGGGGCAGGCCCGCCTGCACCTGCATCACGCCAGCAAGCAGGGCGGCGAGCGCCGCGGGGCCTTGCAGATCACGCAGTTTCTCGGTGTTGGGGCTGGACACATTGACGGTGGCAAAATCGACATGCGGGCCGCAGATCGCCAGAACCTGTGCGAAATCGGCGGCGCGGTCGGTGCTGGTCTTGTTGGCCCCGAGGTTCAGCCCCACTGGCACCGGCCCCGGCGGGCGGGCGGCAAGACGGGCGGCGATCACGCCGGCACCTTCATTGTTGAAGCCAAACCGGTTGACGGCGGCGTGGTCCTGGGTCAGCCGATACAGGCGGGGCCGGGGGTTGCCCTCTTGTGCGATGGGCGTCGCGGCCCCCACTTCGACAAAACCGAAGCCCGCGCGCGACAGCGGCCCGATCGCGGTGGCGTTCTTGTCATAGCCCGCCGCGAGGCCGACAGGGTTGGGCAATGACAGCCCTGCAAGACTGGTGGCAAGGCGGGGCGAAGTGACAAGGCCGGACAGCGGGGCCAGCCCCGCGCGCAGGGCCAGCAGGGACAGACCATGGGCGCGTTCGGGATCAAGGCGGCGCAGCAGGGCAAGGCCTGCACGTTCGTAAAGGCTCACCAGACGCCCTCGGGAAAGATATGGCCGGTGGCACCCAGGGGCAGGGATTTATCCCAGATGATATCTGTCAGGCGCAACGGTCGGTAAAGATGGGGGAACAGCGCACCACCGCGCGACGGTTCCCACTTCAGCGCGTCGCCAAGGGCGTCCGCGTTCAGCGCCAGCAGCACCAGATCACTTTCGCTGCCGAAGTGCCTGGCGGCGGTTTCGGCCACCTGGGCGGCGGTGGAAAAGTGGATGTAGCCGTCGTTGACGTCGACAGGGGCACCTGTGGTTTCACCGGCGGCGCGGAACACATCCCATTCGGGGCGGCGGAAGATTTTGTAGATCAACATGGGGTGCGTCATGCACCTTGCCGGATCAGGGGTCAACTGTCGCTGCATGGCGTGGTGCTTTCTTGCCGGACGACTCATCCGAGGGTTGACTGGAGGTTGGATCGGGTCACTTTGCCTGCACCCCGTCACCGATTGTCATGAAGGAGAGCACGATGCTGACCCGTTTTGTGATTGCGAGCACTGCTTTGGCGTGCTCCACCGGAATTGCCGCCGCCGACTACACGCTGACGATCCTGCACACCAACGATTTCCACGACCGGTTCGAGCCGATTTCGGCGTTTGATTCGACCTGTGACGCCGAGACGAACGCCAAGGGTGAATGCTTTGGCGGATCGGCCCGGCTGGTCACGGCGCTTGCAGATGCGCGGGCGCGGTCGAACAACACCGTTCTGGTGGATGGGGGGGATCAGTTTCAGGGCACGCTGTTTTACACCTATTACAAGGGCACGATGACGGCCGAATTCATGATGCGGCTGGGGTATGACGCGATGACGGTTGGCAACCATGAATTCGACGACGGGCCAGAAGTGCTGCGCGGCTTCATGGATGCGGTCGAATTTCCGGTACTGATGTCGAACGCCGATGTCAGCGGCGAGCCGCTGCTGGCCGACACGCTGATGAAATCGGTGGTGATCGAACGGGGTGGCGAAAAGCTGGGCCTGATCGGGCTGACGCCGCAGGACACCGACGAACTGGCCAGCCCCGGCCCCAACGTGATCTTTACCGATCCCGTCGGGGCGGTGCAGGCCCAGGTCGACCGTCTGACCGCCGAAGGTATCAACAAGATCATCGTCCTCAGCCATTCGGGTTATGCCGTGGATCAGCGCGTGGCGGCAGAAACCACCGGCGTCGATGTGATCGTGGGCGGGCATACCAACACCTATCTGTCCAGTACTGACCAAGACGCTGACGGGGCGTACCCGACGATGGTGGGCAACACGGCAATCGTGTCGGCCTATGCCTATGGCAAGTTTCTGGGTGAGCTGAACGTGGTTTTCGATGATGCAGGCGAAGTGCTTGGCGCAACGGGTGGGCCGCTCATCATGGATGCCACTGTGGCGGAGGACGCGGATACGCTGGCGCGCATTGCCGAACTGGCCATCCCGCTGGAGGACATCCGCAGCAAGGTGGTGGCGGAAACCGCAGCCGCGATTGATGGCAGCCGCGATACGTGCCGTGCGATGGAATGTCAGATGGGCAACCTTGTGGCCGAGGCGATGCTGGCCCGCGTCGCGGAGCAGGGTGTGACGATTGCCATTCAGAACGGTGGCGGGTTGCGGGCGTCGATTGATGCGGGTCCGGTAACGATGGGCGAAGTCATCACCGTGCTGCCGTTTCAGAACACGCTGTCCACATTTACCGTGACCGGGGCGGCTGTCGTGGCGGCGCTGGAAAACGGCGTGTCGGATGTGGAAAACGGGGCCGGACGTTTTGCGCAGGTGGCGGGGATGACATACACGTTCGACCCGGCCCTGCCCAAAGGCGCGCGAGTCAGCGATGTGATGGTGCTGGTGGGCGGCGACGCCTGGGCACCGATTGACGTGGCGGCGGAATACGATGTGGTGTCCAACAACTATGTGCGCGGTGGGGGTGACGGGTACGAGATGTTCGTGGATGCCCGCAACGCCTATGACTTTGGCCCCGACCTTGCCGACGTGGTCGCCGAATACATGGCCGCGCTCGGCCCCTATCTGCCCTTCACCGACGGGCGCATCACGCGAAAATAGGGGCGATGCTGCAGAGGGCGTGGTGGCATTTAGCCAGCCCCGCCAATCCCCGCTTGAGGCAGGCCGCAAGCGGGGCTATCCAGGTGACTACGCGGGCGTTGTGTAATGGTAAGACCTTAGCCTTCCAAGCATATGGTCAAATCAGGAAAACAACTAGATTTTCAAGACGTTAACCATCCAAAAAATCACCGCATCGCAGGCAAATCGTAGGTCACGAAGAAATCGTGCGAGCAGACCTGCGCTGTCGGTGTTTCGTCACTGTGGGATTGTTGGAGCGGGCGGCGGGAATCGAACCCGCGTCTTCTGCTTGGAAGGCAGAGGTCTTACCATTACACAACGCCCGCGATGCGGCCTAACTAGCGACGAGTGCTCTGATATGCAAGGGTGAACCATATTCCGAGAGCGCTCTTGATAGGCCGATCTCATCTTCCGCTACCGCTTTCCCCCGATAGTAGGCCGTCTTGACCGTCTCTTCGTTTTCGCGGTCGCTGAGGTGTTCGCTGACATACCGCGAAGCGATTGGCCAGCGCCCTCAGGCTCGCTTGACGATGCTGTATCGCTCGACGGACTGCCTCTGTCGTGGTGGCGCTCACCTGCAGAATCTGGCTCATAGCGCGTCCCTCCAGTTTCTGGACAAGATTGCACCATCAAAGCCTGGGATCAAACGGCTGGGCTAGATTGACACGTTGTCGGACGGCGCAGGGTGTAAATGGCGGAAAATCTGGGCTGCGTGATGTGCGGACACGCACGCGGACGGTCAGGCACGCCCGCGCAGGGGAGGACGATGAGGAATGCAAATCTCAAGGCCGAAACCGCCATGGCCCAAAACATCAACGGTTTCTATAATACCTGCCGCAGGCATTCAGCATTGGGTGGGAAAAGCCCCTTGGCCTTCGAGCGCCAAGTGGCATAACCGAGCACTTGGGGCCGCACAAATACGCGACAAGACCATCTTGGGGGATCGGCGATGAAAAGCCGGGAGTTCAATGGGCTGGGCATGACATTTACCGGTTTTACCCGTCGCCATTGATCCGCGACCGCATGGTCACGATGCACCAACGCGATGCCGCAGGCGTGCTGGCCCCGCTGAAAGGGCCGCAGCAGCCCGGGGTGCATGTGGGCGGGCACCCGTTATTCAACGGCACTCGGCTGTGCCCGGTTCATCCGCATGTGGCTGCACGATGGCGACGGCCCGCATGGCCGGGTGCTGAAGGCCAAAACCGTGCAGATGGCCGAAAGAACGGTCTGAGCGAGATGACGATCAAGGGCCGGCCGGCGGGGTCTGGGCGACGCAGATCCTGCCGTTTGCCGATCCGGCATCGGTTGGCGGCCAAGTGGCGTTTGAAACGGCAGTCTATCGCCACATGATGCAGTCGGCAGCCGACGCGATGGTGTGGATGCGCCACAAGACCGGCGCATTCCGTTGCCACTGGGTGCCGCTTACAAATTCTCGGCCTGCGGCATGCCCAGCACGTGATATCCGCCGTCAACCCGCACCACCTCGCCCGTGGTGAAGGCGCCGTAGTCGGATGCCAGCCACACCGCCGTGCCGCCAACCGCGGCGAGTGTGGCATTGGACCGCAGGGGGGCGTTCGCCTCGGTATGGCGGAAGGTGGCGCGCGCACCGCCGATTGCGGCACCCGCAAGGGTTTTCATCGGGCCGGGCGACACCGCATTGACGCGGATGCCCTGTGGGCCAAGGTCGTTCGCCAGATAGCGGACGGATGATTCCAGCGCGGCCTTGGCCACGCCCATCACGTTGTAATTCGGCGTTACGCGGTTGGACCCTTGAAAGGTCAGGGTCAGCAGCGTGCCCCCGCCGGGCATCAGGTCTGCCGCGCGGCGCGCGACGTCGATGAACGAATAGCAGGAAATCGCCAGCGAATTGGTGAAATTCGCGAGGCTGGTGTTGATGAAACGCCCGGTCAGTTCGGTCTTGTCAGAAAACGCGATGGCATGAACTACGAAATCCAGCGTGCCCCAGCGGTCTTTCAGCGTGGCGAAACAGGCGTCCATCGACGCTGCATCCATCACATCCACATCCACCAGGAAATCCGACCCGACCGAGGCTGCGAGCGGTTCCACCCGTTTGCCAAACGCCTCGCCCTGATAGCTGAACGCAAGCTGCGCCCCCTCGGCGGCCATGGCGCTGGCGATACCCCAGGCGATGGAGCGTTCGTTGGCGACACCCATGACAAGCCCGCGCTTGCCCTTCATCAGATCAGCCATTCACCGTCCCCTTATTTGTCATCTGCCGTTTTCGGCTTTCGCGTCAGCGTTGATACTTGCTCATCACC
>JAYSSN010000456.1:0-19628 GCA_043720555.1 Rhodobacterales bacterium
TCGGCTGCCGATAGTGCGGTTTGCGCGGCCATCCCGAAAAATGTCAGCGGCGCGCCCTTGTTCATGTGCTGATCGATCAGCAGACCCAGCATGCCCCCCGATTTCAGGTGGCGTACCATCTCGGTCAGCCCGGCCCGCCCCCGCGCGAATAGCGGCGTGCCGATGCCGCTGATTGCCTGGACGTAATGGGCGTTGAAAAACCGGTTCTTCATCGGGCGGTACAAGGCCCCCACCCGAAACCCCCGCGCAATCAGTGCCGCACGGCTCGCGTCGTAATTGCCGAAATGCCCGGTGACCAGAATGACCGGACGCCCCGCCTGATGCGCCGCCTCCAGTGCCGCCAGTCCCGCACCTTCCGGCGGGGTTGCCGCCGCGCGTGCCGCAAAATCAGCCCCGGAATAGATCTCGATGATGGTGCGACCCACGTTGTCTGGCACCGCTCGGGCCAGCCGTTCCACCTCGGTCACGGGCATGTCCGGCATGGCGAACGCCAGATTTTCGCGCACCCGCGCCCGGTATCCCGCAACCGGGGCCACGACATGCGCCATCACCCATCCGCACAGCCGCACGCGCAGCGCGTAGGGCAGGCGCAGCAGCATCCAGATCAGGGCGCGGATGGCGCGGTCCTGAAGCCAGTGATCCAGTCGAAATCCCCCGGTTTTCATGGCCCTCGCGCCACCACAGTTTCGCGGTGCCAGACATAAAGACCTGCCCCCACGATCACAAGCGCACCGCTGACCACCCAGCGGTCAGGGTATTCGCCAAACAGAACGATGCCCCAGAGTGCCGCGAACACCAGACCCAGATAGGCAAAGGGGGCCACCACGGACGCCTCGGTGATCGAGAATGACCGGATCAGGCATAACTGCGCCACCATTCCCAACGCCCCCACCAGCAGAAATAACGCCACATCACCGGCCGCAACCGGCACCCAGACAAAGGGCACAAACACCGTTGCCGCCACCGTCCCAAAGCCCGAGGCATACAGCATCGCCGTCCACGCGCTTTCCTGTCGCCCGATGTGGCGCGTCAGCAGCGCATTGCACGTATAGCAGACCGCCGCCCCCAGCGGCAGCAGGGCGGCAGGCGAAAACACCGCCATCCCCGGCCGGATGATGATCAGCGCCCCGATCAGCGCCACAGCCACCCCCGCCAACCGGCGCGGCCCCAGCTTCTCACCCAGAAACACCGCGGCGCCCAGCGTGATAAGCACCGGGTTCAGATCGACAAGCGCCGTCGCCTCGGCCAGCCCGATATGGGCGAGAGCCGCGAAAAACAGTGCCGTGGCCCCGAATTGAAACGCGGATCGCCAGACATGCAGCACCGGAAATCGCGTCCGCGCCAGACCAGGCGCGCGGCGGTTCAGGATCACCAGCACCAGCACCAGCATGCCCGCGAACCGCGCCCAGATCACCATCGGGGCCGGATAGCGCGCAATCAACCCCTTGGCTGCCCCATCCATCAGCGTGAACAGCACAATGGCTGCAATCATCAGCAGGATACCCCGGCTGACCGGGTGGGCGGCGGCTTGCATCACAGGCTTTCTGTTGCGTCTGTGCCCCTGCTAACAGGTCGCGCTGGCAGAGGCAAAGCCCGCCATCAATCGTCATCACCCTCTTGCCGCAGCACCACTTCGCCGGCTGCCTCCAGTTGCCGCACGGCCGATACGACCACCGACATCGCGGTTTCGCCATCCTTGTCCTTGATCTTGCCGCGTGCGGCCATTTCTTCGCGCAGGGATTGCCCCATGCGCTGCGACAGGCAGCCCAGCACGAACTCCACCACTTCGGTCAGATCGGCCTTGGTGCCGGCATAGCTCAGCGCCGTGACCAGCACCTCATTGTCCACGACGCGCACCACTTTGGGCACGTCGCGCGCCGCAAGGCGTGTCGGGATATGGATGAAGGTAAACAGGGCCTTGCGCACCTGTTCGGCAAAGCCGGCATCGGCCTCATCCAGCCCCTTCAGCACGTCTTCGCGCGTCAGCATGGGCGAGATGTTCAGGATTGCCCCCACCCGTTCCACCGGGCCTGCGTCAAATGCCTTGGGCGCCTGATGATCCAGTTGCGCCGACAGCGCGATGCCGATGCGCCGCACCGTTTCGGGGTCTACATTCCCGGTCATCGACATTGCATGGGCGACGCGCCGCGCGCGGTCCCCCGGCAGCCGGCCCAGCAGTTCGGCCGCCTTGGCCACCGGCAGCTTTGACAGCATCACCGCGGCAATTTCCACGCTTTCCTGATCGATGATCGGCAACAACCGGTCCACCGCCAGCACCGTCAGGCGATCCCACGGGTCCACCTTGGAGGATGCCCCCGCCAGACGGCGCAGACGGTTGGCGGCGGTTTCGCTGATATGGCCATCCATCATCGAAAGCGCCCCCTCGATACCACCGGGAAACGAAAGCCCGACCTCTTGCAGTTCGGTCAGAAATTCATCGACGATCAGGCCAAGGTTGCTCCGGTCAACCAGCCGCATCTGCCCCATCTGTTCGGTAATGGCAGCCTGCATATGTTCAGGCAGGGATGACAGCGGCAGGTCCGTGCCCTCGGTCAGCATCAGCCGCACGATGATGGCCGCCTTTTCGCGGGCGGAAAACACACGTGGGCCTGGGGGGGGTGTATCATTCCCGCTGCGGACCGGGTGGATCCGCGCCAATGCAATGCTTGTCTCCCGCGTCATGGGTGGCCCCTTCTGGTGTGATGGGGCCACGTTGCACGGCACGGGTTAACGCGCGCCTAAACTTAGCTGTTGGTGACCGGCACGCAGGTGTTGGTTGCGGCATCCAGGATCATACCTTCGGCACAGCTCATCGCCGCTGAGTCCCGCATGCCGCGCTCCGAACACCCTTGCGCCAGCGCAAGTCCGGGGGCGACCATCAGCGCAAGCACCGCGAATGTTGTCTTGATGTTCATCTGCGTCCTCCTTCTTGGGTTAGTAGGTGGTCGTCATCCCCGTGCGAATGGCATCGGCGAGTGCGGCTTGTGCCCAGGTGCACCTGCCGTCACGCGCACGGATTTCGTCCAACGGGGCCGATATCCGCTGCGGTCCGTTCATCTGGGTCAGCGCCTGGTCGCGGGCGGCAAGCGCCGCTTGGAAATTACCCGTCGGGCCGTTCAGGCCCCCCCCGCAGGTCAATACGCGGTCCGTCTCGCCGTCCGTGATCGCGTTCAGCACGCACATGGCATCGTCTGGGTGTCCGGCACTGGCCAGCGCGGGCACTGCACCATAACGCCGGGCGTCGTTCAGTGCCTGATCGTCCGGGGCGACGCATCGCTTGGCATCCGCATCCCTGATCTGCCCATCGGTGCACGCCGGACAGTCCAAGGTCGGCTTGGGTGGCTCGGGATCATCGCCGCCCGCTGCATGGGTGGAAACCGGGGCCAGACACCGGACAAGGCCGGCAATCAAACGCATGTGACCATACCTTTTGCCGTTGCCACGGCGAAAACGTAGCACGGCTGACGCGGTTTCAAGCAATCTTTTGCAGCGCGCAGGCTGCGCGGCAAGATCACGCCTGCGCGTGACGCAGTTCAGCCAGCCGTGCCGAATACCCGCGCAAAGATCGTATCGACATGCTTGGTATGATACCCCAGATCGAACTTTTCTTCGATCTCGGCCGGGGTCAGCGCGGCTGTCACATCCGCATCGGCCAGCAGTTCGGTCTTGAAATCCGCACCCGCCTGCCACACCTTCATGGCGTTGCGCTGCACCAGCGTATAGGCTTGGTCGCGGCTGACACCGGCCTGTGTCAGGGCCAGAAGCACGCGCTGGCTCATCACCAGACCACGGAACTTGTTCATGTTGGCCAGCATGTTTTCGGGATAAATCACCAGCTTTTCGATCAGCCCCGCCAAACGGTGCAGCGCGAAATCCAGCGTGATCGTCGCATCCGGCCCGATCGCGCGCTCGACCGAGCTGTGGCTGATATCGCGCTCGTGCCACAGCGCCACGTTCTCCATCGCCGGGATCACAGCCATACGCACCAGCCGCGCGAGGCCGGTCAGGTTTTCGCTGAGTACCGGGTTGCGCTTGTGCGGCATGGCAGAACTGCCCTTCTGGCCGGGACTGAAGAATTCTTCTGCCTCCAGCACTTCGGTGCGCTGCATGTGACGGATTTCAATGGCCACATTCTCGATGCTTGACGCGATCACGCCCAAAGTCGCAAAGAACATCGCATGCCGGTCCCGCGGAATGACCTGCGTGCTGACCGGTTCAGGCTCCAGTCCCAGCATCTTGCACACATGCGCCTCGACGCTTGGATCAATGTTGGCAAACGTGCCCACGGCACCAGAAATCGCCCCCGTCGCAATTTCCGCCCGCGCCGCCAGCAACCGCGTCCGGTTTCGCGCCATTTCCGCGTAGAACCGCGCGAAGGTCAGGCCCATGGTCGTGGGTTCGGCATGAATGCCATGGCTGCGCCCGATGCGGACCGTATTCTTGTGTTCAAACGCCCGCGCCTTCAGCGCTGCCAGCACCCGGTCCGTCCCGGCCAGCAACAGGTCGGTTGCGCGCACAAGTTGCAGGTTCAGCGTGGTGTCGAGCACGTCCGATGACGTCATTCCCTGATGCACGAACCGCGCCGCATCCGCCCCGATATGTTCCGCGAGATGCGTCAGAAACGCGATCACATCGTGCTTGGTGACGGCCTCGATCTCGTCAATCCGCGCCACATCGAAGGTCACGTCCTTCGCCCGCCAGACCGCTGCTGCATTTGCTGCCGGGATCACCCCGATCGCCGCCATTGCATCGCAGGCATGCGCCTCGATCTCGAACCAGATGCGGAACTTGGCTTCGGGCGACCAGATGGCAACCATTTCAGGGCGGGAATAGCGAGGGATCATTCACGCGGACTTTCAAAAAAAAGGGTCGTCGCCCGCATAAACCGCGCACCATGAAACGGCAAGACAGGATGCCACGGATGCGGGTGGTGTTGCCGGTTTTCCGGATGGCCAGCCCCGCCACCCGAACGCGGCCTGTCTGGCCCCTTCATCGACGCGCACATACCCCGCAGGGGGGACGTGTGGTCACCCCGGCGCGTGCAACAAGGGCGAACCTGCGCCCATCAGCGTGGCGTCAAAGGGATACCGCGTCAGGTTCTCGAACCCCGTTTCGGTCACCAGCACCTGATCCTCCAGCTTGATCGAAAAGTCCCCGCCCTCTGGACTGACCAGCGCCTCGACGCACAGGGTCATCCCCGGCTCCAGTGCCACATCGAACGCGCCCTCGGCCCAGGCATCGGGATAGGGCACATAAGGCCATTCATCGCACAGGCCCACGCCATGCATCCGGCAGGAGTATTTCTGCCGGTCATATTGCGCGTCCAGCCGGTGCCCGCCATGCACCAGTTCCCGGATCGTCACTCCCGGCTTCAGCAGCGCCATGTTCTGCACCATGTGATCGCGCGCATGGTGCATCGCGGCCACCATCGCAGGGACGGGGCGCTGATCGCCGATCCACCATGTCCGGCTGATATCAACGCAGAATCCGTATGCCCCGATCAGGTCGGTATCAAAGGCCACAATCTCATTGTTCCGAATGATCCGCGGTCCGCATTCCTTGAACCACGGGTTCGTGCGTGGCCCCGATGTCAGAAGCCGCGTCTCGATCCATTCACCCCCCCTGCGGATGTTGGCCGCATGCAGATGCGACCAGACATCGTTCTCCGACATGGTGCCCAGCGGCACACCGGCCCGCGCCGCCAGCTCCATTTCGGCAATTGCTGCCTCGCAGGCGTGGTGCGCACAGCGCATCGCCAAAATCTCGTCCGGGCCCTTCACGGCCCGCGTGCGCTCGGTGACAACCTCGCCCTCGAGCACTTCAAAACCGCTGCGTTCCAGCGCGCGCAACCCGTGCACCATGATCTTGTCCACCGCCAACCGCCGGTTCACCCCGGCATGGGCCGCCATCACCTCGGTCACCTGCGCCGCAAAGGACCGCGCGTCCGTTTCGGTGTTATCACCGTTGGTGTTGTAGAAGAACGCAGCCCCCGACCGCAGCTCTCTGACCCTTGGATTGAACGACACAAGGAACGGCGCGTTCTTGTATTCCCACATCACCATATGCCCGTCGGCGCACAGCAGGCAGGCGCGAAACGGGTTGTGGCTGTTCCACAGCTGCATGTTGGTCGTGTCGGTCGCATAGCGGATGTTCAGCGGATCGAACATCAAAAGCCCGCCAATCTCGCGGTCCACCAAGGCCTGGGTCAGCCGCCGCCAGCGATAGTCGCGCATCGCATCCAGATCGGGCAGCACCAGCCCCGCCGCTGCCCATTCCCGGAAGGCCAGCTGCGTCGGCCCGATTTCGACCCGGTCGTTGTCATTGGGTGTGCCATCGCCCAGTCGATCTTTGCGGTTGGGGTCGATCTTGCGTTGGTCGGCATAGTGCTGGTCCATGGCAGCCCCCCTTGGCTTATTCAAGGGTCAGCCGGGCAGGGCGCGCGCGCTTGCCCACGGGCGACACCCCTCGTCGCAAACCGGGTTTCGCAGCGGGAAGCAGGGCGCTAGAAGGTGCCATGATCCCGATCCTGCAAACGCACCTGCCTGTTGCCCCCTGGATGGACCCCCGCACCAGCCGCCTGCCCGGTGTGTTGCCGCTGGAAGGCGACACATGGCTGCGCATGGACGAGGCGTTCGCAGGCCAGATGGCCGAACGTGACCGCCTGATCGCCGTCCACCCCGGCCGCGTTCATGCCTTGCTGCCCGACGGGCGCGCCGCGGCGGATGAACTCTACGCCCGCATCCTTGTGCGTCTTGCCAGCCAGCCCGGCTATGCGATCGGCAAAACCGACGTCACGCGCCCTGATGGCATCACCGTTCCGCTGGAGCCCGCCCGGCCCCTGCTGACCCTGGGGCGTCTGGTGCAGGAAGACCTGTGCCTGATGGAAGCGCAGGGCGATGAACATGTGCTGACCGGGGCAATTCTGTGCTTTCCGGCAAGCTGGACGCTGGCGCAAAAGATCGGTCGTCCGTTGTCCGGCATCCATGGCCCCGTTGACAGCTATGACGACCGGATCAGGCTTGGCGTGCAGCGCATGTTCAACGCGATCCACCCCGAACAGCCCCTGTGGCGCGGGAATTCGCTGCTCTATGACGATCCCGCGTTGCACCAGCCCCGGCGCGAAGGCGAAAGCCGACCGCGCCCGACGGCGCAAACCTATCTGCGGTCCGAGCGGCAATGTTTTCTGCGCCTGCCGGTCACGCGGGCGGTGGTGTTCACCATCCATACCTATGTTCTGCGGGTCAGTGACCTGACGGCAGAACAGGCGGGCACCCTGATAGCGCTGCGCGGTCAGGGTGCGCCATGATGGTCCGATACGCCCGGATCGGAACACGGGCGCCTGTCAGGGTCAGAACAGCGCCAGCATCTTCTGGCCAACCGCGCTTTGCGTCAGCGACATGAACACACCGGTAATCGCCATGATCTGTGCGGTCGTGCGCAACATATGGCCCGGGGCCGGTTCAGCAGATACCGGCGGATAAAGCGCCAGGCGCGCAGCTCTGATGGCGTCCGCGGCAGGCCGGGTCGTCACAAGCCGTGCCGGCCGTGGCCGCCGCGCGCTGACAGCAACCAGATGGGCGGGATGTGTCGCAAGCACCGGACCTTTGCCCGCAGCCTCGCGAGGTGAGCGGCGTGCATTCTGTGATGGCTGGCGCACGGGCCGCATGGGATGGATCAGGCGGGCCTGCGGTGCGCCGGGTCTGGTGACCAGCATCAGAACGCCCGTGTGAGCGAACGACGCTACATCATCGCGCGCGCTGTCAGGCATCGCCGCGGCATAGGGCAGCCAATCGTCGTGCCGCGGTTGCCCCAATGGCGCGTCAGCGTCGTGCGCACCAGACAGTTGCGTGAAAATACACTCTGGCACAGCGCTGTACGAGAACTCGATAACGGTCGCTTCGTTTACAGGTGACATGGCGGTTTCTCCGCAGTTGGTTCATCTTAAGGTTGAGTATAATCCCGTCAAGATTGTGGCCGCAATAGGTTTTATTGTCGCGGCAATGGGTTCTGACGCTGCTGCGTGACCACCACCGCGCTGTCTGACGGGCTGTTTTTATATAGCTTTTCTATGCATGAGATCTGGGAAAATTCATGTAAATATATGATTTATCAAACTTAAGGATGGAAGCCCTCCTCCGGAAAAAGGCAAAAGGGCACCCTTGCAGGTGCCCTTTGTGGTTTTGTCCGATGGGCGGAGTGCCCGGTTTCCTTAGCAGGAATAATACATCTGGTACTCGATCGGGTGCGGTGTGTGTTCATAGGCGTAAACCTCTTCCCACTTCAGCGCCATGTAGCCTTCCAACTGATCCTTGGTGAACACGTCCCCCGCCAGCAGGAAGTCGTGATCGGCCTCCAGCTCTTGCAGCGCTTCACGCAGAGATCCGCACACCGTCGGGATTGCTGCCAGTTCTTCCGGCGGCAGATCGTACAGATCCTTGTCCGACGCAGGGCCGGGGTCGATCTTGTTACGGATGCCGTCAAGTCCGGCCATCAGCAGGGCGGCGAACGCAAGGTACGGGTTCGCGGACGGATCGGGGAAACGGGCTTCGACGCGCTTGGCTTTCGGCGATTCCGTCCACGGAATACGAACGCAGCCCGACCGGTTGCGGGCCGAATACGCGCGCAGAACCGGCGCCTCGAAACCGGGGATCAACCGCTTGTAGCTGTTGGTCGCGGGGTTGGTGATCGCGTTCAGTGCCTTGGCGTGCTTCAGGATGCCGCCGATGAAATACAGGGCCTCCTGCGACAGGTCGGCATATTTGTCTCCTGCGAACAGCGGCTTGCCGCCCTTCCAGATCGACATGTTGACATGCATGCCCGAGCCGTTGTCGCCCTTCATCGGTTTTGGCATGAAGGTCACGGTCTTGCCGTAGGCGTGGGCCACGTTGTGGATCACGTACTTGTACTTCTGGATGTTGTCGGCCTGTTCGACCAGACCGCCGAAGATCATCCCCAGCTCGTGCTGGCAGGTGGCGACCTCGTGGTGATGCTTGTCGACGCGGATGCCCATCCGTTTCATCGTCGACAGCATCTCGCCCCGGATATCCTGGGCCTCGTCCACCGGGTTGACCGGGAAATAGCCGCCCTTGTGACCGGCGCGATGGCCATAGTTGCCGCCCTCGGTCACCGTGTCGGTGTTCCAGGCGGCGGCCTCCGCGTCAATTTCATATGCTACTTTGCGCGGCGTGACCGAATAGCGCACATCGTCAAACAGGAAGAACTCGGCTTCCGGCCCGAAATAGGCCGTATCACCGACACCGCTGGACTGGAGGTAGGCTTCTGCCTTCAGCGCGGTCTGGCGCGGGCAGCGGCTGTAGGCCTCGTTCGTGTCAGGTTCGACCACGACGCAGTGCACGCACATGGTCTTTTCCGCATAGAACGGGTCGATATAGACCGACGCCGGATCGGGGATCAGCTTCATATCGGACTGGTCAATCGACTTCCAGCCCGCGATGGATGATCCGTCGAACATGAAGCCTTCTTCCCAGAAGTCCTCATCCACCAGATCGGCCACCAGCGTCACATGCTGAAGTTTGCCCTTGGGATCGGTGAACCGGATGTCGACGTACTCGACCTCTTCGTCCTTCATCAGTTTCAGAGCATTCTTGACTGCGCTCATCATGCTGTCCTTTGTTTAAGGTGTTTCGTGCAGGCACATGCCCGGGTTAAATCGCGTCGTCGCCGGTCTCGCCGGTACGGATACGAATGGCTTGTTCGATGGTGCTGACAAAGATTTTGCCATCGCCGATCTTGTCGGTGCGCGCCGCGGCGACGATTGCAGCGATCGCCGCATCGACCATGTCGTCGGCCAGCACGACCTCGATCTTCACCTTGGGCAGGAAATCCACGACATATTCGGCGCCCCGGTACAGTTCGGTATGACCCTTCTGGCGTCCGAAACCTTTGACTTCGGTCACCGACAGCCCCTGAACGCCTGCTTCTTGCAGCGCTTCCTTGACCTCATCCAGCTTGAAGGGCTTGATGATTGCCTCGATCTTTTTCATGGGCCGACTCCCCTGGGTAATTGACTGCCCTCTGACCACGACTTTGTAGGACGGACAATCGGGGCAGGGAAGGGGGCTGCGGCAGGATGCGGGAAAATCAGGCGTTCGCGCTAAAATTAGGCAAAGTGATGCAAAATTGGGCTGTTTAAGAAAAGGTGACGCATGACCGAACTTCTGACCGCCGCCCAGATGCGCGCGATTGAGGCTGCGGCGATCGCATCCGGTGAGGTCACCGGGCTCGAACTGATGGAACGCGCAGGGCGCGGCGTGGTGGAGGCGGTTTTCGAGGAATGGCCGGAATTGCGGATGACATCGCACCGTGCGGTCGTGTTGTGCGGTCCGGGCAACAATGGCGGCGACGGGTTCGTTGTGGCGCGGTTGCTGAAGGAACGGGGGTGGGAGGCGGAGGTGTTCCTGTACGGTGAGCCAGCGCGGATGCCACCGGACGCGCGGGTGAATTATGAGCGCTGGCTGGCGATGGGGGATATCACGCCACTGACGTTTCCAGACGGTGCGCCCAAGGAGGTGGAGCGGTTCACGCAAGCTGCATTCCGCATGAGCGGTACGGCCTTGATTGTCGATGCGCTGTTTGGAATCGGACTGTCGCGCCCAATCAACGCTCTGTCCCCACTTTTCAGTTACAACGATATCGAAGGAGGTGTTGACGAGCGGTTGACGCCGGCGCGGCGCGTGTCTGTCGATCTGCCTTCGGGCATGTTCTCGGACGATCCTGATCCACCGGGCCAGCTGTCGTGGTTTCCGCCCGACCTGACCGTCACTTTTCACCGGATGAAACCGGCGCATGTGCATGACTGCTCGAAACAAAGCTGTGGTCATGTGATGGTCAAGGACATTGGCCTCGAGCCTTGGCATTCTCATGGGAGCGACGCAAGTTGACCGGTCGTTCAGCCCGCGCGATCATTGGTGGACCGGCGATGATCGAGGCGCTGAGCAAAGGTGGAGACGGTCACAAATACACTCACGGCCACGCTCTCATCCTGTCCGGCCCCTCCGGCCATGGCGGCGCTGCCCGCCTCGCCGCGCGTGGCGCGTTGCGGATCGGGGCGGGGCTGGTGACCGTGGCCTGCCCGCATGAGGCCTTGCCGGAAAATGCGGCGCGGCTGGATGCCATCATGCTGCGGGTGGTGGCGGATGGTGCGGCGTTGGTAAAGGTGTTCGATGATCGGCGGATCAATGCGCTTTGTCTTGGGCCGGGGTTGGGGGTGGACCGGGCGGGAGAGTTGCTTGGGGTGGCGTTGGGCACCGGTCGGGGTGATCCCCGACCTGCGGTCCTGGATGCTGATGCGCTGACGGCGCTGGCGCAGGATGCGGGGTTGTTTGGGGCATTGCACAAGAAATGCGTGCTGACGCCCCACGCGGGCGAGTTTGCGCGGCTGTTCCCGGATATCGCGGCGAGGCTGGAGGCGCCGGTCGGGACGGGCCCGGCCTGTTCCAAGGTGGATGCGACGCGGGAGGCGGCGAAGCGGGCCGGGTGTGTCGTGCTGTTCAAGGGGCCGGGTACGGTGATCGCCGATCCCTCGGGCCGCTGTTCCATCAACACGGCCCATTACGACCGTGCGGCCCCATGGCTCGCCACTGCCGGATCGGGCGATGTGCTCGCGGGGTTCATCTGCGGACTTCTGGCGCGGGGATTTGCACCCCTGCAGGCCGCTGAAACGGCCGCATGGCTGCATGTCGAATGCGCCCGCAGCTTTGGCCCCGGTCTGATCGCCGAAGACCTGCCTGAAGAATTGCCAAAGGTGTTCCGCACGCTTGGCCTGTGAAAAAGGCCGCCCCGAAGGCGGCCCGTTGCCTGTTGAAGCCGCTCGTTACGCGTCGGCCATCGCCGCCGCAAACCCGAGTTCAATTCCCCCGGCGTAGATCACCTCGAGCGTGTCGAATTGGGGCGTGAACAGGCGCAGGCCGGTCACGGTTTCGCGGCGGATCAACTGACCATCGGCGATCCGGCCGACCGGGACCAGGGCAAGCTCCACGCCGTACAGCGCCTTGGCCCGCCAGTCGCGCACCATCACCATCTGGCCGACACCGACCAGCAGCTGTGCGGCAGGGCGGCCATGGCGCAGCGTGCTGCACCCGATGCGGACGACCACGCCCGTGACGACCGCGACCGAAAGGCTGCGCAGTGTGGAGATCCCCGAGCGGGTGACGACGCTGTCGCCGATGTTCAGAAATTCTACCGGGATTGCCCCATCCAGCGTAAGCACTGACGTGCCTGCGGCAAAACCGGTCGTCTGGGCCACGGCGGGAACGTTGCCCCGAGCCTGCCCCCGCAATTGCGCCTTCATGGGATGTCCTTGCATTTTGCCATGTCCCATACTTTCCCCCGCAATATGGCAAGAATGCGTAAACGCAGTGGAGATTTCAGGGTTTTTGGACTGGCAGGGCCGAAGGTGGCTTGCTAAAGGGGCGGTCATGCGGGTGTGGCGAAATTGGCAGACGCACCAGATTTAGGTTCTGGCGCCGCAAGGCGTGGGGGTTCAAGTCCCTCCACCCGCACCAGCTATCGGTTCAACATCCGGCTGTCCCGCGCATCCGGCGTAGGGCCTGCAACAGAACCGGTGCGACGGGTGCGCCGTTTTGCCAGGGCTGCCGGATTCACGCTTTGCAGCGCGGCCCCTTCGGCCCAGATGATGTAGTGGCGGTCAAACACCAGCTGAAAAAACGGCAGGTCAGAGGCGTCGGTGGCGGCCATGATGGTGGCGTCGTTCACCATATCGGACGCGGCAACGAAGACGTCTGGTTCCCCGAACAGCAGATCCGCCGTCAAGCCTTCGACGTGCAGACGCTGGCAGGCGGACATCGTGATGTGCCGCCATGGCAATCCCCGGCCCAATGCGCCGGGGGCCACGGAAATGGGGTGCGGCTGCCGGACACCCAGCATGATCTGGCGGACGGCGACCAGCGGCTGCGGCCCTGCGTCCTGTGTCATCACCAGATCGCCGGGCGCCAGGGTTTCGATCCGCTCGGGCCCGTTGGCCGTCAGGATCAGCGTACCTCTCGCAACACTGGCGAGCGCACCCTTGCGGCCGGTCGCTGCCGGTCGCCGGGCATGTGCGGTGAATGATGGCGTTGTGTGTGTTCTCGTGTGGGGTGCGGCGTTCACCTGCAATCCGTCGGCGCGGATCATCAGCGGGTCGTCCATGGCGCAGGGGCTGCCCTTCGCCATGGCGTAGTGCGCAATCCAGGTGCCAAGCGATGTGACCCGGCCACCGGACACATAGAATTTTGACTTGCCTTGAATCCAGATTGATCGCGTCGTCATTTCGATTGCCAATCATCAACTTTCGGCTGGATTACCGAAGGGATGTGGCAACATTCAGTGCGAATTGCGGCGATTGCTGGGTATTTCGGACTGTGTTTGTGGCAGGCGCGCGTTGGCCCCCCCCCAAATATCCCCTTACGCAACCGCACAGTCTTTGCTAGAAGGCGCGCGACCCGCGTCTGGCTTGTCCGCGCGCGCGACAGCTATAGCGTGCCCAGGCGCGCCCGGAATGACATGAGGAAGGACACTACGACATGCAGGTCAACGAGACCCTGAACGACGGCCTTAAGCGCGGCTACCAGATCACCGTTTCCTCGTCCGAGCTGGAGGCGAAGGTGACTGAAAAGCTGCTGGAAGCCCAGCCCGAAGTCGAGCTGAAAGGCTTTCGCAAGGGCAAGGTTCCGTTGCCGATGCTGCGCAAGCAATTCGGTCAGCGGATGATGGGCGATGCCATGCAGGCCGCCATCGACGGTGCGATGAAGGACCACTTCGACAAAACCGGCGACCGCCCTGCGCTGCAGCCCGAGGTCAAGATGGTCAACGGCGAAAGCTGGGCCGAGGGCCAGGATGTCGTGGTCGAGATGACCTATGAAGCCCTGCCGCCCATTCCGGATGTCGATGCGTCGAAAATCAAGCTTGACCTGCTGGTGATCAAGGCTGACGACGCGGCGGTTGCGGAAGCGCTGGCCAACCTGGCGGCGACCGCGCAATCATTCGACGACCGCAAGAAGGGCGGCAAGGCCAAGGATGGCGATCAGATCGTGATCGACTTCAAGGGCTCGGTCGATGGTGAGATGTTCGAGGGTGGCACGGCGGAAGACTATCCGCTGGTGCTGGGATCAAACTCGTTCATACCGGGCTTTGAGGCGCAGCTTGTCGGTGCCAAGACGGGGGATGAGGTGACGGTCAACGTGTCCTTCCCCGAAAGCTATGGTGCGGCCCATCTGGCCGGCAAGGCCGCGGTGTTCGCCTGCACGGTCAAGGCCGTACGCGAGCCCAAGGCATCCGAGATTGATGACGACCTCGCCAAGAAATTCGGCGCGGATGACCTTGCCGCGCTGAAAGCCCAGATCGCCGGGCGTCTGGAAGCGGAATACAAGGGCGCCAGCCGCGCGGTGCTGAAGCGGTCATTGCTGGACCAGCTGGACAAGATGGTGACCTTCGATCTGCCACAGCGCCTGGTCGATGCCGAGGCGGCCCAGATCTCGCATCAGTTGTACCATGAAGAGCATCCCGAAGATCATGGCCATAACCACGGCGAGATCGAAACGACGGAAGAGCACAAATTGCTCGCCGTGCGCCGGGTGCGTCTGGGGCTGGTGCTGGCCGAAATCGGCCGCAAGGCGGACGTCACCGTGACGGACGCCGAAATGACCCAGGCGGTGCTGGCGGCGGCCCGCCAGTATCCGGGGCAGGAACGCCAGTTCTTTGAATTCGTGCAGAAGAACCCGCAGATGCAACAGCAACTGCGCGCGCCGCTGTTTGAAGACAAAGTTGTCGATTTCGTCGTGGCCGGTGCCAAAGTGACGGAAAAGACCGTCACGAAAGAAGTGCTGCAGAAGGCGGTTGAGAAACTGGACGAACTGTAAGGCGCGATTTTTCGGCGAAAAATCAGGGGCCGCGCCGAAGGGTGCGGCCTTTTTCACGACCGGCTGAACCCTTTGTGATCAGCCGCGATTTGTGGCGCCGACGGGTCCGCGGTTGCCAGCGGCGCCCATCTGTCAGCCGTCACACAATCAAGACCAGGCCAGAGCGATGCGGTCAACGAAAAACCGCGCCGGTTTCTCGGCGCGGTTTCTGGTAACACTTAGATATCGCTTAAAGGTCTTCGCCGTCCTGGGCTGCGCCCATTTCGTCAAAGAGGTTGGCGATTTCAAATTCGGCTTCGGCCTCGGCCTCGGCGGCCAGTTCCTGGATCGACTTGCCCGACGCTTGCAGTGCGGCCTCTTCGACAGAGCGGGCGACGTTCAGGCGAACCTTGATCGCCACTTCGGGGTGCAGCGCCACGGTGATCGTGTGCAGACCCAGATCCTTGATCGGACGATCAAGGATGATCTGGCCGCGGTTCACCGTAAAGCCTTCGGCGGTTGCCGCCTCGGCGGCGTCACGCGTCGTGACCGACCCGTACAGTGCGCCAGCATCCGATGCGGACCGGATGATGATGAAGGTCTGACCGTCCAGCTTTGCGCCAGCGGCTTCGGCCTCTTTGCGGGTTTCCAGGTTGGTCACTTCCAACTGGACCTTTTTCGCTTCGAACGACTTGATGTTGCTGTCGTTGGCGCGCAGGGCCTTGCCTTGCGGCAGCAGGAAGTTGCGGGCATAGCCGTCTTTCACGGTGACGACTTCGCCCATCTGGCCAAGCTTGGCCACGCGCTGAAGAAGGATGACTTGCATGATGTCTCTCCTTATTTCACGGCATAGGGCAGCAGGGCGAGGAAGCGGGCGCGCTTGATGGCCGTGGCCAGTTCGCGCTGCTTTTTCGCCGAGACAGCGGTGATACGGGACGGCACGATCTTGCCACGCTCAGAGATATAGCGCTGCAGCAAACGCGTGTCCTTGTAGTCGATTGCCGGAGCATTGTCGCCCGAGAACGGGCAAACCTTGCGGCGGCGGAAAAATGGTTTCGTAGCCATAGTTTATATGCCTTTCTTCAAGCTGATGATCAACGACGGTCGCCGCCGAAGGACGGGCGGTCGCCACGATCCCCACGGTCTGGACGGTCACCAAAGCTGCGCTCGCGGCGTTCGCCACCGCCAAAGCCGCCACGGTCGCCGTCACGATCGCCACGTTCACGGTCATCACGCTTTTGCATCTGTACGGACGGGCCGTCGCTGTGCGTATCGACCTTGATCGTCAGGATGCGCATGACGTCGTCGTGCAGGCGCATCAGGCGTTCCATTTCCAGAACGGCGGTTGCAGGCGCATCCGACTTCAGAAAGGCATAGTGGCCCTTGCGGTTCTTGTTGATCTTGTAGGCCATCGTCTTGACGCCCCAGTATTCATGTTCAACGACTTTGCCGCCGTTGTCCGCGAGTACGGTCGAGAAGTGTTCGATCAGCCCTTCGGCCTGCGCGTTGGACAAGTCCTGACGCGCGATGAAGACATGCTCATAAAGCGGCATGCAGAGTTCCTTATTCTAAGACGCATTTCATCGGGCAGACGGATGACCCGCCGCAGCCTGCCCACGAGAGTATGCGCCGGTTCATGGTGTGAACGGCGGGATGCGGCCTTATACAGCGCACCCGCCGGGATGCAAGCAAAGAGCCGCCTGTTCATGGATGAACACGAGTTGTTCAATTCTGCCGGGTTTGTCGGATGTGCCAGGTAACCCAAGGTTGAGATCTTTCACCGGCCTGTCTGGCCCAGCACCGGAGTTTTGCACATGAAGTTTGCACCCGTCGCCCTGATTGCGGCGCTTGTCGCGGCCCCCGCTGTCGCCGCACCTGAAAAATACGCGCTTGATGCCGCGCACAGTCAGGTGGTGTTCAGCTACAACCATCTTGGCTTTTCGAATACCTACGGCATGGTTGGCGGTATCACCGGTGAGATCATGTTTGATGAAGCGGACCCTGCGGCATCGACGGTAGCGGTGTCGTTCCCGGTTCGGTCGATGCTGACCGGATGGGAGGCGCGTTTCACCGACATGATGGGAGACAATTTCTTCAAGGCCGCCGACGACACCGCAATGGTCACGTTCGCCTCGACCGCGATCGAAGTCACCGGTGACAAGGCGGCGAACATCACGGGCGATCTGACCATGAACGGCGTGACAAAGCCCGTGACAATCGCCGCCACGCTGATCCAGTCGGGCACGCATCCGATGGCCAACGCGCCCTGGGTGGGATTCACCGGGACGACGACACTTCTGCGCAGCGATTTCAACGTGGGTGCGTTCGCCCCCGCCGTTGGCGACGAGGTGCAGATCATGATCTCGATCGAAGCTGGTCAGGCCGCAGAGTAACCAGCCAACAGCGCCCGTGGCCGCCGGGGTCGTAGCCCCGGTGCCGTCATCTCAGTTGCGCGTCGCGGTCAGATTGGTCGTGACCGTGGCGGTCAATCCCACTGCGAGGCCGTCTTTGTAGTTTGGCCCCATCCCGAATGTGCGCCTGTCGATCGTGGTGGTGCCGGTCATGGCGGCGGTGTCGCCGTCAAAGACAAGGGTGAAGGGCAGTTGCACCGGGGCCGTTACACCGCGCAGCGTCAGCGTGCCATCGGCGACATAGCCATCCGCCGCTGGCAGGATGGTGGCGGCAAATGTCGCGGTCGGGTGGGTGGCGGTATCAAAGAATTCCGCCGCCTTGGCCTGATCGGTGACCGGGCCGAGGGTCAGGCTGGTGGTGTCGATGCTGACCGTGACGCTGCCATGGGTACCGTCGGTGGGCTGTTCGTCAAAGGTGATGTCGGCGGTCCAGCTGGCGAACGTGCCGGATATTTCGGCGCCCATTTGTCTGACCGTGAAACCCAGTACGCCATCCTGCACCTGCCAGTTGCCTGTGGCGGGGGGGCCGGGCTGCGGGGCGGTGGTCGTCGTCACGTCGGTCGGGGCGCCGGTGGTCGTGGACGCCATGGCCCACGCAAGGCCCGCACCAGCCACATAGATCGCGAGCGCGGCGATGGCGGGCGCGCGGGTATGGACGACCCCGCGCGCGCGCGGCGGATCGTCCCGCCCGCTTGCCATGCGTGCCAGCGTACCATCGCGGTCGATGAACACGTGTTTCAGTGCGCCTGCGATATGCAGCACGATCGCCAGCGCCAGCACTTTGGTGAACACCCAATGCATCGCCCCTGCGGTGGCGGCAAAGGTTTCCGAGGTGGGAACAAACGGCAGATCCTGACCTAGCGGCCACAGGATCGGGGCAAACCCGTCGGTCGCGGCATGGGTGATCCATCCCGACAGCGGCACGATGACAAGCGACAGATACAAGCTCCAGTGCACCACGTCGGCGGCCCGTGTTTCCCAGGTGCGGTCGGGGTGGACGGGTTCGGGGCGGGTCTGGGACAGCGCCCACACGATGCGGATCAGCGCCACGGCAAAGGTCGCAACGCCGATGGTCTTGTGGATCGAGAAGAGCTGCGCCTTGAACGCCAGCTCGTCACCCTTGGCAAAGGGCAGGCGGTTGGCGACCAGCCCGAGGGGGAGTGCGGTCAGGATCAGAAGGGCCGTCAGCCAATGCAGGGTGCGCGCGACCGATCCATAATGTGTGGCGGTATTGGCGGTGGTCATCAGAAGGCTCTCTGCGTTGCGGCTGGCAGTGAAATTCTAGCACCGATATCGGCTATGGCGAGGGCGCGTGCTGCACATGGCCTGTGCGTGATGCTTGCCCGACGCGCGCGCGCCCGGTATGCCGGGGAAAACCAGAGGGGATACCTATGAGCCGCGCATTCATCTTTCCGGGGCAGGGAGCACAGACGATCGGCATGGGGCGGGCGCTGGCCGAGGCGTATCCCGCAGCCAGGGCGGTGTTCGACGAGGTCGATGAGGCGCTTGGTGAAAAGCTGTCAACGCTGATCTGGGAGGGGACGATTGAAGAGCTGACCTTGACGCAGAACGCCCAGCCCGCACTGATGGCGACATCCATGGCCGCAATGCGGGCGCTGGAAAGCGAAGGCATCACGATCGCGGCTGCGGCCTTTGTGGCGGGGCATTCGCTGGGGGAATACTCTGCCCTGTGTGCCGCGGGGGCGCTGGGTCTGGCTGATACCGCGCGGCTGTTGCGCATCCGTGGCCGCGCGATGCAAGAGGCGGTTCCGGTAGGGGTGGGGGCGATGGCCGCCCTGCTGGGGCTGGATTTCGCCGCCGCGACCGAAGTCGCCGCCGAGGCCGCGCAAGGCGAGGTCTGTCAGGCGGCCAACGACAATGATCCGGGGCAGGTGGTGGTCTCTGGCCACAAGGCGGCGGTCGGGCGGGCGCTGGACATTGCCAAGGCACGCGGGGCCAAACGCGCGATCCTGCTGCCGGTCAGCGCGCCGTTTCACTGCGCATTGATGAGCCCGGCCGCCGCCGTGATGGGCGAGGCGCTGGCGGGCGTGGTGATTTCCGCCCCGCTGGTGCCCATCGTCGTCAACGTGCGGGCCGAAGCCGTGACCGAACCTGACCGCATCCGTGCGCTGCTGGTCGCACAGGTGACAGGCGCGGTGCGCTGGCGCGAGTCCGTGCTGTGGATGGCAGGGGCGGGGGTGACCGAGTTCTGGGAAATCGGCGCGGGCAAGGCACTGTCGGGGATGGTGAAACGGATCGTTGACGGGGCGGCGCTGCGGGCTGTTGGCACGCCGGAAGACGTGGTGGCGGCGAAAGGCTGACGCCGGGTTTCGTGGAGGGGTCCGGGGGGCTGTCTGCCCCC
>JAYSSN010000457.1:0-2616 GCA_043720555.1 Rhodobacterales bacterium
AGTCCCGTCAAAGCCGCCTGTTCCGCCAACACTCCGATCACAGGATGCAGGGCGGCCAGCACCCTCTGACCTTCGGTCTGCCCCAGCGGCACAAAGCGCGTCGCCACCGACACAAGGTTTGCGGCGAAAGCATGCAGATAGAGCGCGATCACCTGCACCTTGCCCACCGCCAGTTGCCCCGCCGCCTCACCCACCGCCACCGGCAGCGCGCGGGCGGCCAGATCACGCCCGGTCAACGCGGCCACGGTGCGGGCAAAGGCCGTGCCCTGATCGACCGTTTCGCCCAGCCGTTCCTTCGACACGGCCATCGCGCGCGCCAGATCATCCAGCACCGCATGATCCGCACCGGGGGCCAGTGCATGCGCCAGCAGGATCGCATCCGTCAGTCCGACACCAAACCGCAGCACGTCCACGACCCACGCCTGCACCCCTGCTGCCGTCGTCACCCCGTCCGAAATCGCCCATTCCAACCCATGCGAATAGGCAAACCCGCCCGTCGGAAAGGCGGGCGACAGCCATTGGATCAGGCGCAGCAGATCAGTGTTCATGGCCCATCGTGCGCCCAAGCCCGTAAGCCCCCCCTTCCGGCGTAAAGGGCGCACGGGCCGCTGTGACCTGCGCGCCAAGCCCCCGCAGCATGTCGGCCATCACATGATCCGCCCGGATTACCAGACACCCCGCCGAAATCTGGCACGGCGTATGCCGGTTGCCGATGTGCCAGGCGAGGCGGATCAGATCGCCGGTAATCACCAGCACCTCCTCATCCGCCGCCGCAATTTCGATCAGCCGCCCGTCGCTCAGCCCGAAGGCATCGCCCGCGTGGCAATTGGTCGTGTCGGCCAGGTCCACCATGAAGGGCTCGGCCGCAGCCGTCACCAGCCGTTTGCGGCGCAAAAAACGCTCATCATACCCCAGCACCACCCGACCGGTGGCAAGGCGCGGCCAGTGCCCGGCGCGGTGCAGGATGTGGGCAATGGGCAGGGTCATGCGATCACCTTTGCCAAGTGTTGATCAATGGTCATAGGGACGACGAAACGTCAGCCGTTGCCGATGCAGCCCCATGTCCCCACTGACGAGCCCGCCGATGGCCGCGCCGCGCCTGACCTTGGGCAGCCAGGCGCGGCGCGCAACGCTTGGGCGCCCCGGCCATCGCCGCTCGGTGCAAAGCAGTTCTGCCATGGGACATCGCGCCAAAACCAGTGCGATGAACCAGGCAGGTCGCTGACGCGTCAATACAGGAAGTAGCGCTGTGCAAGGGGCAACTCCCGTGCCGGTTCGCATGTCATCAATTCGCCGTCTGCCCGCACCTCATAGGTTTCAGGATGCACCTCGATCACCGGGGTCGCATCATTCAGGCGCATGTCGCGCTTGCCGATATGGCGCGTACCCGCCACCGCAACCATGTCTTTTGCCACGCCGAGGCTTGCCCGCAGATCATCCTCCATCGCGGCACCCGACACGAACACCACCGCGTTCCGCTCTGCCGAACGCCCGTAAGCCCCGAACATCGGGCGGGTATGCACCGGCTGGGGCGTCGGAATGGACGCATTGGGATCACCCATCTGCGCCACCACAATGCAGCCGCCCAGCAGTACCATCTCGGGCTTGGCACCAAAGAACGCAGGCGACCACAACACCAGATCCGCGCGCTTGCCCACCTCGACTGACCCGATATGCGCACTCATCCCGTGGGCAATCGCCGGGTTGATCGTGTATTTCGCAATGTAGCGCCGCACCCGCAGGTTATCATTCTCGCCCGCCTCGCCCGGCAGCCGCCCGCGCTGCTGACGCATCTTGTGTGCGGTCTGCCAGGTGCGGGTGATGACTTCGCCCACCCGCCCCATCGCCTGACTGTCGGAAGAGATCATGCTGAACGCGCCCAGATCGTGCAGAATGTCCTCGGCTGCAATCGTCTCGCGCCGGATCCGGCTTTCGGCAAAGGCCACATCCTCGGGCACCCGGCGGTCGAGGTGATGGCACACCATCAGCATATCGAGATGTTCCTCGATCGTGTTCACCGTGTAGGGCATCGTCGGGTTGGTCGAACTCGGGATCACGTTCTGTGACGACACCACCTTGATGATATCGGGCGCATGCCCGCCACCCGCGCCTTCGGTATGGAACGCATGGATCGTCCGGCCCCGGATCGCGGCCAGCGTATTTTCCACAAAACCGGACTCATTGATCGTGTCGGTGTGGATCATCACCTGCACGTCCATTGCGTCCGCCACCGTCAGGCAGCAGTCGATTGCCGCTGGGGTCGTGCCCCAGTCTTCGTGCAGCTTCAGCGCGCAGGCACCGCCGCGCACCATCTCCTGCAGTGCTGCGGGCAGGCTCGCGTTGCCCTTGCCCGCGACCCCGATGTTCATCGCAAAGGCATCAAACGACTGGATCATCCGCCCGATATGCCACGGCCCCGGCGTGCAGGTGGTGGCCAGTGTGCCATGCGCCGGCCCCGTGCCACCGCCAAGCATCGTCGTGATCCCCGAATGCAGCGCGTCGTCGATCTGCTGGGGGCAGATGAAGTGGATATGGGCATCCATACCGCCCGCCGTCAGTATCCGCCCCTCGCCCGCGATCACTTCGGTCCCCGGCCCGATGATGACATCGACACCG
>JAYSSN010000458.1:0-6535 GCA_043720555.1 Rhodobacterales bacterium
GAAAACAGCACGATGTGATCGACCCGCGGCGCCAGTTCCATGGCATCGACCGTCAGCTCGATATCCATGTTGCCCTTCACCTTCCGGCGACCCTGGCTGTCGGTGTATTCCTTGGCCGGCTTCGTGACCATGGTGAAGCCGTTGTAATGCAGCCAGTCCACCAGCGGGCGTATTGGCGAATAGTCGTCATTTTCCAGCAGCGCGGTATAGTAGAACGCACGCAAAAGTTTGCCGCGACGCATGAATTCTGACCGCAGCAGCTTGTAGTCGATGTCAAACCCGAGTGATTTGGCAGCCGCATAGAGGTTTGAGCCGTCAATGAACAACGCAAGCCGTTCGTCCTTGTAAAACATCGTACTCCCCTCAATATCAAATTTGCCGCTGCAGTGGCGCTAATAGGCTGCCTGGGAGCAGCGAACGACGACAACGGAATACAACAAATATCAGTGCGAAACGCACAAGGACAAGGACCTTGCACGAAACTTTTACAATGAAGGCGGAACATCTCCAATACGCTTTGGTGGCGCTTGGCGCGAATCTGCCATTTGGCGAACATCCGCCTGAAGAAACGCTTGCGGCCGCCCTCGTGTCACTTGTCGCGCAGGGCATGTCGTTGGTCGCAAAAAGCCGTTTGTTTCGCACGCCGTGTTTTCCGAAAGGCGCAGGGCCTGACTACGTCAACGCCGTGTGTTTGTTGGGGTTTTCCGCCGATCAATCCCCCCGCGATCTGCTCGACGTGCTGCACCGCGTGGAGGATATGTTCGGTCGCAAACGCGATCAACGCTGGGGTATGCGCACCCTGGATCTCGATTTGCTGGCGATGGGTGATTCGGTGGTACCCGATGCGGCGGTGCAACAGCACTGGCGTGATCTGCCTGCCGCAGATCAGTTGCAACTGGCGCCCGACGGGTTGATCCTGCCGCATCCGCGCATTCAGGACCGCGCGTTTGTACTGATTCCACTAGCCGACGTGGCACCCGACTGGCGCCATCCGCTGCTGGGATTGAGCGTAACCCAGATGATCGAGCGCATTCCACCCGCGGATCTTGCCGAGCTTGTGCCCATCCCGGCCTGATTCAAGCCTTGTCAAGGCCGGGGCCACAGCATAAATAGGCCACCTTATGCCCCAGACTTGGAGTCTCCCATGGCCCGCGTGACGGTTGAAGATTGCGTTGACAAGGTTCCGAACCGGTTTGAACTTGTGATGCTTGCCGCCCATCGTGCGCGCGAGATCACGGCAGGGTCCGCCGCGACGGTGGATCGCGATAACGACAAGAATCCGGTCGTCGCCCTGCGCGAGATCGCGGATGAAACCCAAGGTGCCGAAGATCTGCGTGAACGCATGATCTCCAGCCACCAGACCCAGATCGAAGTCGACGAACCTGAGGACGATCAGATGTCGCTTCTGATGGCCGGCGAGATTGACCGCCCGATGGTCGACGACATGTCGGAAGAAAAGCTGCTGCGCGCCCTGATGGAAGCCCAAGGCGAACTCTGATCGAAAGCGGGCGGTGGGATGATCGACGTCGAAGACCTGATCGCCCTCGTCCGCAACTATAACCCGCGCACAAACATCGAGCTGATCCGCAAGGCATATGCCTACGGTCTCAAGATGCATGAAGGGCAGATGCGCCAGTCGGGCGAGCCCTACTTTACCCATCCGGTCGCCGTGGCCGCGATCCTGACCGAGCAGCGGCTGGATGACGCGACGATCGTGACCGCCCTGTTGCACGACACGATCGAAGACACCAAATCCACCTACACCGAGGTCGCCCGCCAGTTTGGCGACGAGGTCGCCGAACTGGTCGATGGCGTGACCAAGCTGACCAACCTGCAACTGTCCTCGACCCAGACCCAGCAGGCGGAAAACTTTCGCAAGCTGTTCATGGCAATGTCGAAAGACCTGCGGGTGATCCTGGTCAAACTGGCCGACCGGCTGCACAACATGCGCACGATCAAGTGGCAAAAGCTTGAAAAGCAGGCCCAGAAGGCCCGTGAAACCATGGAAATATACGCTCCCCTCGCCGGCCGCATGGGGATGCAGTGGATGCGCGAAGAACTCGAGGATCTGTCCTTCAAGGTGCTGAACCCCGACGCCCGCAATTCGATCATGCGCCGCTTTGTCACCCTGCAACGCGAAACCGGCGATGTGATCCACAAGATCAATTTCGACATCCGCACTGAACTGGAACGCGCCAGGATCGAGGCCGATGTCTACGGCCGCGCGAAAAAGCCGTACTCGATCTGGCGCAAGATGCAGGAAAAAGACCTCGCCTTTTCGCGCCTGTCCGACATTTACGGCTTCCGCATCATCTGCGCCGACATGGCCGACTGCTACCGCATTCTGGGTGTGATCCACCAACGCTGGCGCGCCGTGCCGGGCCGGTTCAAGGATTACATCAGCCAGCCCAAGAACAACGGCTACCGCTCGATCCACACGACCGTGTCGGGCCGCGACGGCAAACGGGTCGAGGTGCAGATCCGCACCCGCGAGATGCACGAGGTGGCCGAGGCCGGGGTTGCCGCCCATTGGTCGTACCGCGAAGGCGTGCGCGCGAGGAACCCGTTTGCGGTTGATCCCGCAAAATGGATCGCCACGCTGACCGAACGGCTGGATGAGGGCGATACGGACGAGTTTCTCGAAAACGTCAAACTCGAGATGTACTCCGATCAGGTGTTCTGCTTCACCCCGAAGGGTGACGTTATTCAGCTGCCACGCGGGGCCACACCGCTGGATTACGCCTATGCAATCCACACCCGGATCGGCAATTCCTGCGTCTCGGCCAAGATCGACGGCATTCGCGTGCCGCTCTGGACGCGGCTGAAGAACGGCCAGTCGGTGGAAATCATCACCGCCGAAGGCCAGCGCCCGCAGGCATCCTGGATCGACATCGTCACCACCGGCCGCGCCAAGGCCGCGATCCGAAAATCCCTGCGCGAAGAGGACCGGGGCCGCTTTGTCAAACTGGGGCGGGAACTGGCCCGCGCCGCTTTCGACCACATCGGGCGCAAGGCGACGGACAAGGCCCTGCGCACTGCGGCCAAAATGCTGGGCCTCGCCGATGAGGATGATCTGCTGTCACGTCTGGGGTCGGCCGAACTGACTGCGCGGCGGGTTATCGAGACGCTTTATCCTGAACTCGGTCTGGCCACATCCGACGAGGTGGATGCCAAGCAGCCGGTCGTCGGCCTTATGGCGGATCAGACGTTCAAACGCGCGCAATGCTGCCAGGCGGTACCGGGCGAACGCATCGTGGGCATCACCTATCGCGGCCAGGGTGTGGTGGTGCATGCCATTGATTGCCCGGCCCTGGAAGAGTTTGAAGAACAACCCTCGCGCTGGATTGACCTGCACTGGCAGCCGGGTCGCCATGCGCCCGTCTTTACGGTGTCACTGGAAATCACCATATCCAATGATGCGGGGGTTTTGGGGCGCATCTGCACCTTGATCGGCGAACAGAAGGCCAATATCTCCGATCTCAGGTTTACGGATCGCAAGCCCGATTTCTACAAGCTGATCATCGATGTGGACCTGCGCGATGTCGAACATCTGCACATGGTCATGACGGGCCTGGAGGCTGAAACTGACGTGGCGCAGATCAGCCGTCATCGCGACCAGAGCAAGCGGCCCTGACCGGGCCATGGGGGAATAACGGGTGGTCTTCAAGCGCCGCACACCGCGTGGCTACTTTAACTGGGCCCGCCAGATGATCTACCCTGACGGGGGGTTCAAGCGCGCCACGCGCTATGTGATCCACCGCATGAGCCGCCTGCCCGACGATCCGGCCCGGATCGCCCGCGGCGTGTTCGCCGGCACGCTGATTTCATTTCTGCCGATCCCCGGCGGGCAATTTCTGGCGGCATGGGGGCTGGCGCTGATGATGCGGGGGAATATCCTTGCGTCACTGCTGGCGACCTTTGTGTCGAACCCGCTGACGACCCCGTTCATCGCTGTCTTTTCTGTGGGCTTTGGCCATTGGCTTCTGGGTATCGACACGCCCTTGACGGGCGAAGCGATCGGGGCTGCCTTTGCCGGGGCGGGCACGGAAATCTGGCAGAATGTGGTTGCCATGTTTACCTCGGCGCCGGTGCGGTGGACCAGCATCAGCAGCTTTTGGGATACCATCTGGTTTCCCTATTTCGTGGGGTCCCTCGGCCCGGCGATCATCACCTCGCTGGTGTTTTATTACGTGACGATCCCGATTGTGCAGGCCTATCAGAAGCTGCGCGCCACCAAGGCGAAAGAACGTACCGAAAAGCGCCGCAAGTTGAAGGACATGCTGCTGGCCGCGCGTGCGGCCGGCGCAAAAGACGGGGGTGACGCGCCCCCACCTTCACCCTAAACTCTGCCCCGATCAGAAGGAGACGGATGATGATGCCGGTGCGGCCACTGCGTTTAGGCGTGAATATCGACCATGTCGCCACCGTGCGCAACGCACGTGGCGGGGCGGTGCCCGATCCGCTGCGCGCGGCCCTTCTGGCCGAGGCGTCAGGCGCTGATGGGATCACGGCGCACCTGCGCGAGGACCGCCGCCATATCCGCGATACCGATATTGACGCGCTGATGGCCGGCATCGCAATTCCGCTGAACTTTGAATGCGCGGCAACGCCGGAAATGCAGGCCATCGCGCTGCGGCATCGCCCGCACGCCATCTGCCTCGTGCCCGAAAAGCGCGAAGAACGCACCACGGAAGGCGGACTGGATGTCGCATCGGACGAGGCACGCCTGAAAGACTACGTAGCCCTGCTGCGTGATGCGGGCATCCGCGTGTCGATGTTCATCGGCCATGATGTCCGCCAGATTGATGCAGCCGCACGCATCGGGGCGGCGGTGGTTGAACTGCACACCGGTCACTATGCCGACCTCAGTGCCGACGGCGAAACCACGCTGGCCGAAGCGGAACTGCGCGCCCTCGCCCGCGGGGCGACCCACGCCCACGCGGCAGGGCTGGAGGTGCATGCAGGCCACGGCCTGACGTTCGGGAATGTGGCCCCCATAGCCGCAATCCCCGAACTGGTGGAGCTCAACATCGGCCATTTCCTGATTGGCGAGGCTATCTTTCAGGGACTCGCGCCCGCAATAGAAGAAATGCGCCGCCGGATGGATGCGGCACGCCTATGAGGCGCGCTGCGGCAGGTGCGCCATGATTCTCGGCATCGGCACCGATCTGTGCAACATCGACCGCATCGAGGCGACGCTGGCCCGCTTTGGCGACCGCTTCAGGCATCGCGTGTTTACCGACCGCGAGATCACCAAGGCCGAAAGCCGCAAGGACGTGGCGGGCACCTATGCCAAGCGCTGGGCCGCGAAAGAGGCGTGCTCCAAGGCACTTGGCACCGGCCTGCGCATGGGGATCTCGTGGAAAGACATGGCGGTCACGAATTTGCGTTCAGGTCAGCCGGTAATGCACGTCACCGGATGGGCGGCCGAACGGCTGAAATCAATGACCCCAGCGGGTTACACGGCCCTGATTCATCTCACGCTGACCGACGATCACCCTTGGGCACAGGCCTTTGTGGTGATCGAGGCCCGTATTGCGGCGCAGGCAAACTTGACTCCCCCCGCGCCCCCGCGCATGTAACGCCAAAGTTTGACAAGGGCGGATCATGGCAAAAGCCGAAAAACAAGACGGCGGCATCGTCGAATTCATCAAGACCGTGTTTTGGGCCCTGATCATCGCGGGCGTCTTCCGGACCCTGTTGTTCCAGCCCTTCTGGATTCCTTCCGCGTCGATGAAAGACACGCTGTTGATCGGCGATTTCCTGTTCGTCAACAAGATGGCCTATGGCTACAGCCGCTATTCCTGTCCTTTCTCGCTGTGCCCGATCACCGGCCGGCTGTTTGCCAGCGAACCTGCCCGCGGCGATGTCGTCGTCTTTCGCCATCCGGTGAACGGGCAGGACATGATCAAGCGCCTGATCGGCCTGCCGGGTGATACCGTGCAGGTCAAGGCAGGCATCCTTTACATCAACGGCACTGCCGCCCCGCAGGAACCCGCGGGCACCTTTGAAGAGATCGTCGAACCGCAAGGCCCGATGGGTGGCATGCCGCGCTGTGAAAGCGGCGAGACGACACCGGGCGCCACCTGCACCTGGTCGCGCGCGACCGAAACCCTGCCAGAGGGCGTCCGGCATGACGTGCTCAACATCACCGACAGTTCGGGGACGGATAACACCGACGTGTTCACCGTGCCCGAAGGCAGCTACTTTTTCATGGGTGACAACCGCGATGACAGCTCGGACAGCCGCATTTCGCCCAACGCGGGCGGCGTTGGCTTTGTCCCCGCCGAATACCTGATTGGCCGTGCTGACCGGATCATCTTTTCGTCGGCCGGGCGTTCGCTGCTGTACGTCTGGACCTGGCGCATGGACCGCTTCTTCAAAGCGGTGGAGTAAGCGGGCAAAGTGACCCGATGATCCGCACCGCTTTTCTGCGCAGCTTTGACTGGTCAGGCCGCGCGCCCCGGCGCGAGCTTTGGGCGTTTCTGGCATTTGCCGCGCTGCTGCTGCTGGCTGTCGCCACGGCCGAACTGTG
>JAYSSN010000459.1:0-2605 GCA_043720555.1 Rhodobacterales bacterium
CCCATCGTTCCACATGCTCAGAACCTGAACTTGCCGTACCATGGGTCGCCGGAATAAATCCGGCGATGACAGATGGGGGGTAAAGCGCAACGGTCAAACGTAACCATCCGGCGTGGGCCGTGGTCAGGCTGCTTTTTGTCTTGAGGATGCGTCGCGCCAATTCCAGGGCAGGAGTTGCGGCAGCCGGGAGACCGTCAGGGCGGGCATTCTGGCGAAGACATCGGCGAGCCAGGCTTGAGGGTCGATGTCGTTCATCTTTGCGGTGACGATCAGGGAATACATGAAGGCGGTGCGGTCGCCGCCACGGTCGGAGCCTGCGAAGAGCCAGGCTTTGCGGCCAAGAGCGGTGCCGCGCAGGGATCGTTCGGCGGCGTTGTTGGTGAGGCAGGCGCGGCCGTCGGTCAGGAACCGGGTGAAGGCAGACCAGTGGTCCTTCTCGAACAGGTAGTTGATGGCTTTGGCGACCGGGTTGTGCTTGGACATCTGGGCCCGTTCGGAGCGCAGCCAAGCCTCAAGGCCGGAGAGGAGTGGGGCTGACAGACGTGCGCGCGCCGCGAGACGCAGTTCGGCGTCCAGGCCGTTGATATCACGCTCGATGTCGAAGATCGCATCGATGCGCTTGACCGCCTCGAAGGCTACCGGCGAGATCTGATGGGCGGGTTTGCCGTGGCGGACATTGCCCGCTATATCGGCCAGTTCGAAGAACTTCCTCCGGGCGTGAGACCAGCACAGCGCACTCACCACCGGCCCTGGCTTGCGGTCTTGGCGGTAGAGATCGTTGTAACCGCCATAGGCGTCAGCTTGAAGGATGCCCTGCCATCCAGCGAGATGCCGGTTCGGATGGGTCTTCTCGCGGTCGCGGGAGAAGTAGAACAGCGCGGCCGGTGGTGCGCTGCCGCCAAAAGGACGATCATCGCGCACATAGGTCCACAATCGAGCAGTCGTCGTGCCACCCTTCGCCAGCAGCGGCACCGTGGTGTCATCGCCATGCAGGCGCTCGGCGGCCATGACATGGGCTTTGATCAGCGCATGGATCGGTTCCAGCACCACGGCGCAGGCACCAACCTGATCGGCCAGTGTGGAAAGGCTGAGATCGACACCTTCGCGGACATAGCGTTCGGCCTGACGGTTCAGTGGCTGGTGCTGTCCAAACTTCTCAAACAGGATCATGGCCAAGAGGTTCGGTCCGGCCCATCCGCGCGGGGTCGGGTGGAAAGGGGCGGGCGGCTGGCTAATGCGTTCGCAATCGCGGCAGGTGAACTTCTCCCGGACGGTCTGGATCACTTTCCACTGCCGGGGAACAATCTCAAGCGTCTCGGTAATATCTTCGCCCATCTTGACGATGCGGGCCGAGCCGCAGCAGGTGCAGGCGGCAGGCGCTTCAATCACCACGCGCTGGCGCGGCAGATGGTCGGGGAAGGCTTTGCGGGACGGGCGGCGGCGGTCGAAGGACGGAGCGTTGGCCGCAGTCGCGGCGGCCTTCTCGGCCGTGATCTCTTCCTCGGTCGCGGTGGCCTCAAGCTCCTCCAGCTGCAACTCAAGCTGGTCGATCAGCCGGGCGCTGCGTTCAGACGATATGCCATATTGCGCGCGCTTCAGCTTGGCGATCTCCAGCTTCAAAGCCAAGATCAACGCCTCCGAACTGAACACGACAGCCCGCACCTGCACCAGTTCGGCCTTGGTGGCCGCCAGTTCAGCGCGCAGTCGATCAAGCTCGGACGGGATATCTGACATGGCAAACTTCTACCATGTAGGCTCATAAATGCCAATAAAAACAGGCGTTTTTCGCCCGTCACCCCGCCTTTGCCGGACGTTGAGTCCAGCGCGGATTGCGCCAGTCTATACCTTCCAGCAGGTATCCAAGTTGCGCCGCCGAGATCGCCAGGGCTGCCCCGGTGCCGCTCGCAGGCCAGATGAACTTTCCAGCCTCGAGCCGCTTGATGTAAAGCGACATGCCGACGCCGTCGTGCCAGAGAAGCTTCACCAGATCACCCCGTCTTCCTCGGAAGCAGAAGATCTCGCCTGCATGCGGATCACGGCCCAACCCTTCCTGCACCGCAAGAGCGAGGCTGTTCATGCCCCGCCGCATATCTGTCACCCCACCGGCGACCCAGACCCGCGCCCCTGCCGGAAATGCGATCATGCCCTGTCCAAAACCTGCACCAGGCGCGTCAATGCCATGGGATCGGCGGCAATGCCCAAGGCGATCTTGCGCCCATTCGCCAAGGTGATCTCGACGCGGTCATCACCGCACGCCGGCGGAACGGCAGCGGGATGCTTTGCCATCGGGGCACCGGCGTCCGCTGCAACTTGCACAGCCGTAAACTGTGGCCGACCTCCTGCTGCCAACTGACCCGACCGGAAATCCCGGCGCCACCGCGTCAGCAATGCCCGAGAAATCTCGTGCCGTCGCGCCGTCACCGCGCATTGACGGTAGCCCTGAAAGCTCTCCTCGACGATCCGAACCTTCTCAGCATCCGTCCAGTCCCGCCGACGACCCTTGTCGACAACCGAAAGAACCTCAACCTGCGATCGGAACTTAGAGTCTCCCATAAGGCCAGGGTCTTACCCGAGATCAGCAACCCACGTCAGACGGCCCCCACCG
>JAYSSN010000460.1:0-6511 GCA_043720555.1 Rhodobacterales bacterium
CCGCGTGGGCTTTTTCTTTCATGTTTTCAGAGAGATGTTGATCGCACTGGACGGCAAGACGCCGCCCCCAACCCAAAGTAAAGGACGAAAACCATGAAACGCATTCTGATCGCTTCCGTGCTGGCTCTGACCACGGCCACCACTTTCGCCGCTGCTGCTGATCTGTCGAGCGCGGTTGCAATCGAAGTCCGCCAGCTGGTTCCCGGTGCGGATCTGAGCGGCCTCACGCTGCAGCAGACCCACCAGATCGAAAGCCTGTTCCTGATGAGCGACAACCTGCGTTCCGGCAACAATCCGGCTGGTGCGATCAAGGTGATCCTCAGCCAACAGTGATCGGACGTTTGGATACGCTGCACTTTTATCCGAACTATCGTTCATGAATATGGCGGGGGGCAGCGATGCCGCCCGCTTCTTGTCCCGCTCAGCGCAGCCGATCCAGAATGTCGGTCGAGGCATAGCCATCGGGGATCAGTCCCCGCGCCCGCTGAAATTGCCTGACGGCCGCCACGGTCAGAGGGCCGATCTTGCCATCAACGCCACCGGTATCAAAGCCCGAGGTGGTCAAGCGGCGCTGCAGTTCGATACGTTCGTCGCTTTGCAGGGCGCGGAAATGGCGGGGCCAGGTAGCCTGGATGGCGGCGCCGCCTTTCAGGCGGTCGGCCAGATGACCGATGCCGATGACATAGGCGTCAGCGGTGTTATACGCCTCGATCGCGTTGAAGTTGGCGAAGATCAGGAACGCGGCACCCTGCGCGCCCGCAGGCAGCAGCACCTTGGCCGGGCCGTGATCGGGCAGATTGCCGCCATCGGCCCGCCGGATGCCGATGGCTTGCCAGTCAGCGACCGGCTTTGTCACGCGGTCACCCGACTGGTCATAGTCGAAATCGGCGGGCAGCGTGATTTCAAGGCCCCAGGGTTGCCGGAACATCCAGCCGGCCTTCTGCAGATAGGCGGCTGTCGAGGCGAGGGCATCTGCCGGATCGTTTGACCAGATATCGCGCTTTCCGTCGCCGGTGAAATCCACCGCAGAGGCGAGGTAACTGGTGGGCATGAACTGCGTGTGGCCCATGGCACCGGCCCAGCTGCTGGTCATGCGGTCTGGCGTGACATCGCCGTTTTGTACGATGCGCAGGGCGGCGATCAACTGGTCTTCAAAGAACGCGCCACGCCTGCTGGCATAGGCAAGGCTGGCCAGTGCCGTAACCAGATGATTGTCACCCATGAATGCACCATAAGAGGATTCGAGCCCCCAGACGGCAACGACGATTTCGCGGTCCACGTGATACGCTGCCTCGATCCGGTCCAGCAGGGCACGGTGGCGGGTCAGCATGTCCTGCCCGTTGGTGATGCGCAGATCGGATACGGCCTTGTCGAGATAATCCCAGATCGTCTTGGTGAATTCGCTTTGGTTGAGGTCGCGTTCGATGACGGCGGGGTCAAAGGTGGTGCCGTCAAAGGCACGGTCAAGGGTTGCGGCGCCAATGTCCGCCGCCCCGGCGCGGGTGCGAAAAAGTGTGATCCATGTTTGCAAACCTGCGTTGGTGCCGGTGATGGTCAGGGGTGCCTCCTCGGCCACAGAAAAGGGGGGTTCGGCACAGGCCGACGCGGGGCCAAACAGGATGGCTGCCACCACAAGTGCCTTGCGCATCAGATCACCGCCCGCTTGCCTGTTTTCTTTGCAGTTTAGCGCGAATGCCTGCGCCGGGAAAGCGGCACGGTGTGCTGAATGTTTCAGGTCTGAAATTTTCGGGTTCAGCGGCGTTTGCGGATGATGCGGCGCTTGGACTCGCGCGCCTGTTCCGCGCCGACGCGGCGGGGGGCGGGGCGGTCGCGTTTGGGTTTGATCCCGGCGGGCAGCTGGCGATTTTCAATCTCGACAATCTCCAGCAGCAGGCCGCCGGTGACAGGGACGGCTTCGGCAAGGCGAACTGTCACGCGCTGACCGATGCCGATCAGAAACCCGCTGTCGGCCCCCATCAGGGTCTGGCTGTCTTTGTCATAGTGAAAGAATTCGCGCCCGATGGACCGGATTGGCACCAGCCCGTCGGCCCCGGTCTCATCCAGTTTGACAAACAGGCCAAAGCCCTGCACGCCAGAAATGCGGCCCTTGAATTCTGCGCCGATACGGTCGGACAGATAGGCCGCCAGATAGCGGTCTGTCGTATCGCGCTCGGCGAGCATGGAGCGGCGTTCGGTGTCGGAAATCAGCTTGGCGGTTTCATCCAGCGTCTCCACATCCTGCGGCGACAGGCCATCCTTGCCCCACGTGTGCCCGGCGATCAGCGCCCGGTGCACGATAAGGTCGGAATAGCGCCGGATGGGCGAGGTGAAATGTGCGTAGGACCGCAGCGCAAGGCCGAAATGCCCAAAGTTTGCGGGATGGTAATAGGCTTGCGGCATGGACCGCAGGGTTGAGATGTTAAGAAGCTCATCAAACTCTGTCCCCTGTGCCTGCGACAGAAGATTATTCAGATGGGCGGTTTTCAATACCTGGCCTTTGGCCAGCGTAAAGCCCGAAGCCTCGGCCACATCGCGCAACGATTCCAGCCGGTCGGGGCTGGGTTCTTCATGGACACGGAACAGAAGCGGGCGTTTCAGGGCGATCAGTTCTTCGGCAGCGGCGACATTGGCGAGGATCATGAATTCCTCGATCAGGCGATGTGCATCGAGCCGGTCCTTGAATGCGACCGACGTCACGTGGCCATCGTCTGACAGCACGATCTTGCGCTCGGGCAGATCGAGGTCGAGCGGTTGACGCAGCGCGCGGGCGAGTTTCGTGCTGGCATAGGCCGCATAAAGCGGGCGCAAGATGGGATCGAGCAATGGTTCTGTGCGGGCGTTGGGCGCGCCATCAATGGCGGATTGCACGTCTTCGTAGGCCAGCGAGGCGACCGAACGCATCAGGCCACGGGTGAACCGGTGGCTGATCTTGTGGCCCTGGGCGTTCAGTACCATGCGCACGGCAAGGCAGGCGCGGTCCACGTTTTCGTGGAGCGAGCAGAGATCACCCGACAGCACATCGGGCAGCATGGGCACAACGCGGTCGGGGAAGTAGGTAGAGTTGCCACGCTTGCGCGCCTCACCGTCCAGTGTAGAGCCGGGGGTGACGTAATGGGCGACATCCGCGATGGCGACCCAGACAATATGGCCACCGGGGTTTGTCGGGTCGGTGTCAGGTTCGGCATAGACGGCATCGTCGCGGTCGCGGGCATCGGACGGATCGATGGTGACAAGCGGCAGGTTGCGCAGATCTTCGCGGCCGTGCAGACCTACGGGTTGGGCGGCATCGGCTTCGGCGATCACCGCGTCAGGGAATTGGTCGGGAATGCCGTGCTGATGGATGGCGATCAGGCTGACGGCGCGGGGGCCGGTGGGATCGCCCAGCCGGGCCACGATACGGGCCATCGGCAGGCCCATGCGCTTGGGGCCGGCCTGTTCGCCTTCGACCAGTTCACCATCGCGGGCACCCATGGTCAGATCGGTGGCGACGCGCCATTCCTTGTCCTGACCCTTGTCGATGGGCACGATACGGCCACCTTCGGCATTGCTGCGGAAGATGCCGAGGATTTTCAGTGGATTGGCCCCGATCTTGCGGATCAGGCGCGCCTCGTAACAATGATCTTCGGCAATGACCTGGGTCAGGCGGGCAAGGATGCGGTCGCCTTCGGCCAGCGGGGCATCGCCCTTGCGCGGCATGAAAAGGATGCGGGGTTCGGGCCCATCTCCCGTCCATTCCACCGCGCGGGCGAACTGGTCGCCGGATGCGTCGGGCGGCAGGACGATCAGGATCGACACCGGCGGCAGGGCTTCCGCGTCGCGATAGGTGCGACGGCGCTTTTCCAGCGCGCCGTCATCGTCCAGCTCTTTCAGCAGGCGTTTGAGTTCGACCTTGGCCGCACCTTTCAGGCCAAAGGCCCGCGCGATATCGCGCTTGGCCCCCTGGCCGGGGTTATCGTGGATCCATTGCAGGATGTCGGTTTTGGAGGGAAGCTGGTTCATGGTTCAGCAGGTAGCACGATGCACGCGCGGGGGAAATGGCCCCTCAGGCAAAGTAGTCGCGCAGGATGCGGGCATAGATCGATTTCAGCGCGATAATCTGCGCGATTTCCACCCGCTCATCGATCTGATGCATGGTTTTGCCGACAAGGCCGAATTCCACGACCGGGCAGTGATCTTTGACAAAGCGCGCATCCGACGTGCCACCTGTGGTGGAAAGTTCTGGCACGCACCCGGTTTCGGCCTGCACCGCTTTGGCGACCAGCGCCGACAGATCGCCGGGGGGAGTGACGAAACTTTCCCCCGAGACTGACATACGAAGATCGAAGGCCACGCCCGTGTCGGCCTGCACTCTGGCCACCTCATCCTGCAGCCACGCCGTCAGCGATGCGCCGGAATGCGCATCATTGAAGCGGATGTTCACGGTCGCCTTGGCCCGCGCCGGGATCACGTTATTTGCGGGGTTGCCACAGTCGATCGTGGTGATAGCGAGGGTAGAGGCGTCAAAATGACCGGTCCCGCGGTCCAGCTCATGGCTGGCCAGCCGGTCCAGCAGCCGCACCATCGCGTGCAGGGGGTTCTTGGCGCGATGCGGATAGGCAGAGTGGCCCTGCACGCCGGTGGCCGTGACATAGGCCGTCATCGACCCGCGTCGGCCGATTTTGATCGCATCGCCCAGCACCTCGGGGCAGGTCGGTTCGCCCACAAGGCAATGGGTCATCCGTTCGCCGGTCTGCGCCATCCACTCGAGCAGAGCGACAGTGCCATCAGTCGCCTCGCCCTCTTCATCGCCGGTGATGGCCAGAATGACTGCACCATCGGGGGGCGTGTCGCGCACGAAATCAACCGCGGCGGCGGCAAATGCGGCGACACCGGACTTCATATCCGTCGCCCCGCGCCCATACATCCAGCCGTCGATCACCGCTGCGCCAAAAGGGTCTTGCGTCCAGGCGGCCCGGTCGCCCACCGGCACCACATCGGTATGGCCGTTAAAGCCGAACGCCTTGTTGGCCCCGCGCGCGCCCCAGCGGGCATAAAGGTTCGACGTCACCCCCCGGTCCACCCGCGTGCAGGCAAATCCAGCGCCCGTCAGCAGCCGTTCCAGCAGGACCAGCGCCCCGCCTTCGGTGGGGGTGACAGAGGGGCAACGGATCAGATCGGCGGTCAACTGGACGGGATCGGCTGGCATGGGCGGGCTTCCTTGATGGCTCACGCCAGCGATAGCGCCATGCCCGGTCGCCCGCAACACGTTGCCCGCAACGGCGTATCCGCTGACCACGTCTTGCGACGCGGCGATGTTGCGCCTTGGCCACGCCGCCGGGTCGGTTGTGCTTGAAACGGGAATGCGCATGACAGGTGCAATCAAACGACCTAACCTTGCACGCAACAAGACGTCCTGAGGCAGGGCAAGCGGGGGTCAACGTACCCCGGAACGAGCAGTTTTCAGTCAGTGGTGATCGGCGATGCCGATCGCTGAGTGGCGTCTGCTCTGCCCCAAAGGAATGGGGCAACAATGGCGACAGGGGCCGAACCCAGGGACACGCAAAATGCCGTTTGGCAGATGGCGGACCGCATGTTGCGGGCTGGCGCGCGCGCTGTGCGTGATGCGGTGCAGTTGACGATGGGCCGGGCGGGATGACAGCGGCGAGGTGGATTGCCCTGTCAGACAGCGATGCCCCGGTGGACGGCACCGATGGCGGCGCCGTCCTGCAACGTGGCACCTTCGTTCTGGAACTGATGCTGCCGCTGGCGGGGCCGGCCGTGTTGCTGCACCATGCAACTGCGGGCGGGGCCGTGGGGTTTTCGTTGTTCCACGACCCGGCGCGGGGGCTGATCGTGCTGCATCGGCAGGGCAAGCGCCTGACGCGCCATGATCTGCCGGGTGCGTTCCGGGCCGAAGCAGGGCTGGTGCGGGTGGTTTTCACGTGGGACGTGCCGGCGGGTCAGTGGTGGCTGGTGACGGATGCGATGGATGGCACCGCCCGACAGGTTGCCACGGGCAGCGACCCGCTGGCGTGGTCGGTGGCTACCATGACCGGCGTCTGCCGGGACGGGCAGCGCCATGCGGCGGTGCTGTGGTACGGGATGACAACGGGCGATACGCCCCCGGCGCCGCGCCCATGGATCGGACTGCGCACCCCGGTGGACACACCCCGCGGGCCGGTGGCGGCAGGTCTGCTGCGCGCCGGTGATGTGGTGCTGACCGAAGATCATGGCCCCTTGCCCGTCGTCCACGTGCAGCATCCACACATACCTGGGCGCGGCGCCTTTGCGCCGATCCTGCTGCGTGCGCCGTACTTTGCGCGGTCGCTGGATTTGCTGGTGTCATCGGAACAACCGATCGGCCTTGGCGGCACCTCGGTGGAGTATTTGTTCGGCGAAGACCGGGTGCTGGCCCCGGCGGGCCATCTGGCCGATGGGATGGCGGCCTACCGCGATACACGCCGCCCGGTCATCACCGGCGTGGCACTGGATTTCGGGCGGTCAGCGCTGATCACGGCGGACGGCTGTACGC
>JAYSSN010000461.1:0-2603 GCA_043720555.1 Rhodobacterales bacterium
AGGCTTGTGTCGCTTCGATCAACCCTCATCTCGCCTTAAGCCGGCATTTGTCCGAACAATGGCGCACGGCCTCCCAGGTCTTGGCCCATGCCTTGCGCCAGACCATCGGCCGGCCACAGGTGGCGCAGATCTTGACCGGCAGATCGGCTTTCTTGCGCATTTTCGGCATGGGCTGCGACATAGCGGCGATCGCCCTGCGGTCCAGCCCTGCCTTGCGGTCCGGGGCGCTGCGGCCTAGCTTTGCCATGAAGCAGCCAAAGGGCCGGACCGATGAACCAAGCCGCACCGCAGACAATTTTCCTGAAGGATTACAAGCCTTTCGGCTATATCATTACTTCCGTCACCCTGACCTTCAAGCTGGAGCCGAACGCAACAAAAGTCCTCAGCACCATCGCCTTTGCGCCCAATCCGGCCACGCCTGACCGCGATTTTTTCCTGCACGGCGAAAACCTGACACTGATCGCGGCAAAAGTTGACGGCCTTGCCGTCACGCCCACCGTCACACCCCGGGGGCTGACCTGCGCCGTGCCCGACCACGCCTTTGTCTGGGAAACCGAAGTTGAAATCTCGCCCGCCACCAACACCCGGCTGGACGGGCTCTACATGTCGAACGGCATGTATTGCACCCAATGCGAACCCGAGGGGTTTCGCAAGATCACCTACTACCCCGACCGGCCCGATGTGATGGCGGTGTTCACCGTGCGGATGTTCAGCGACCTGCCGGTGTTGCTGTCGAACGGCAATCCTGTGGCAACCGGTCAGGGCTGGGCCGAATGGCACGACCCCTGGCCGAAACCGGCCTATCTGTTCGCACTGGTGGCGGGCGATCTGGTGGCGCATCCCGACAGCTTCACCACCGTGTCGGGCAAACATATCGACTTGAACATCTGGGTCCGCCCCGGCGACGAGGGCAAATGTGCCTTCGGGATGGAGGCGCTGAAAAAATCCATGGACTGGGACGAGCGGATCTATGGTCGCGAATACGACTTGGACATTTTCAACATTGTGGCCGTCGACGACTTCAATGGTGGGGCAATGGAGAACAAGGGCTTGAACATTTTCAACTCGGCGCTGGTTTTGTGCTCCGCTGAAACCGCAACCGACGCGAACTTTGAACGCATCGAAGGCGTCATCGCGCATGAGTATTTCCACAACTGGACCGGCAACCGGATCACCTGCCGCGACTGGTTCCAACTGTGCCTGAAAGAGGGGCTGACAGTGTTCCGCGACCAGCAGTTCACATCCGAAATGCGCTCGGCCCCGGTGAAGCGCATCGACGACGTGCTGACCCTCCGCGCGCGGCAGTTCCGCGAGGATCAGGGGCCGCTAGCGCATCCGGTCAGGCCGGATTCCTACATCGAGATCAACAACTTCTATACGGCAACGGTCTATGAGAAGGGTGCCGAGGTGATCGGCATGCTGAAGCGTCTGGTGGGCGACGCAGGCTACCGCAAGGCGCTGGACCTCTACTTCGACCGGCATGACGGCGAGGCGGCGACGATCGAGGACTGGCTCAAGGCCTTCGAGGATGCGACCGGGCGCGACCTGATACAGTTCAAGCGCTGGTACACCGACGCGGGCACCCCGCGCCTGTCCGTGACCGAGGATTGGGATGCGGGTTCAGGCACTTACAGCTTGACTTTCACGCAGACCACAGATCCGACGCCGGGCCAGCCCGACAAGCCGCCGCGGGTGATCCCGATTGCGGTGGGCCTGCTCAATCCGAACGGCGACGAGGTGGTGCCGACGACCGTGCTGGAGATGACCGGGGCCATGCAGTCATTCGCCTTCACTGGTCTGGCCAGCCGCCCGGTCCCGTCCATCCTGCGCGGGTTTTCGGCCCCGGTGGTGCTGATCCGCGAAGTGCCCGCGTCGGAGCGCGCTTTCCTGCTGGCGCATGACACCGACCCGGTGAACCGGTGGGAGGCGGGCCGGGCGCTGGCGCGGGACGTTCTGCTGGGAATGATCGGCACCGGTGCCGGGCCGTCACCGGACTGGATGGCAGGGGTCGGGGCGGTTCTCAGCGACGAGACGCTCGACCCGGCGTTCCGCGCGCTCTGTCTGCGCCTGCCGTCCGAGGACGACCTGGCGCAGAGTTTGTCCGACCGGGGCCGGACCCCCGATCCGGATGCGATCCATACGGCCGTCGAGGCCGCACGGAAGTCTCTGGCCCGGCATTTGGAGGCGGCGCTGGCGCAGACCTTCGGCGCGATGGCCCCGCAGGGCCCCTTCGCGCCCGATGCCGCGCAGGCCGGTCGCCGCGCCCTGCGGCTGGCTTGCCTTGCGCTCCTGACCCGCCTCGACTTCGGCGACAGGGCGGACAGGCTTTACCACGGTGCCGACAACATGACCGACAGCATCGGCGCGCTGGCCTGCCTGCTGGATACCGGAAAGGGCCAGGCAGAACTTGCCGCCTTCCATGCCCGCTGGACGGCGAACCGGCTTGTCATCGACAAGTGGTTCGCTCTGCAGGTCACGGTGGGCGATCCGTCCGAGGCCGCGGCCACCGCCGCAAGGCTTGCGGCACATCCCGACTTCGACTGGAAGAACCCCAACCGCTTCCGGTCGCTGCTGGGGGCGCTGTCGGCCAACCACGCGGGCTT
>JAYSSN010000462.1:0-19255 GCA_043720555.1 Rhodobacterales bacterium
GTCGACTCAGGCCCGGACAGATGAACACCGGGCAGCCAAGAGGAGGCCAACATGGCATTGAGCAACAGCGTTCTCGTTTCGGCAACGGCGACCAACTACCGCATTACCGGCACCTGGTACAGCGACCGCCTGGTGGGTGGCACGGGTAATGACACGATCCTTGGGTATGGAGGCAACGACACCCTGATCGGCGGTGCTGGCAATGACCAGCTTTATGGCGGCACCGGCAGCGACCTGCTGTATGGCGGGTCAGGGCGCGACGTGCTGTCGGGCGGTGCCGGGTCGGACGCGTTCATCTTCAACACGCGGCCCGCGGGCGACGGCACAGCCGAGATGGACATCATTCTGGATTACGACGCGCTGGATATTGTCGTGCTGGACAACGACGCCTTTCCCAGCCTTGGCGTGGCGGGGTATCTGCCGTCCTACATGTTCAAGGTCGTGGGCACCGGTGGCGTGGTCGATTCGAATGACCGGCTGGTCTATAATTCGACCACGGGTGTGCTGACCTATGACTTCAACGGATCGGCCTCGGGTGGCCGTATCGTGCTGGCCGACTTCGCGGGCAACCCGGCCCTGACGGCGAGCGATTTTTACATCATCTAAGTTCTGCCCGAACCAGAAACACACAGCGCCCGCCTCACCGGCGGGCGCTTTTCATGGTCACGTTGCACTGCGCCGGCACTGGTTGGGACGCCGCATGTCTGGTGCGCGTCATTCGACCCCGATCATCGCCGTCCGGCCCTTCAGCGCGGCGAGCCAGCCCAGACCCTTCAGCGTGCCCGCGGCGGGCACATATTCCGCCGCAACCCAGCCGTCATATCCGGACGCGTCCAGTTCGGTGCAGAGCGCCGTCAGATCAAACCCGCCGCCGCCCGGTTCTGCCCGGTTCGGAAAGCCGGATATCTGCACATGCACGCTACGCGACTTGTGCGCCTGCCAGACCGGGGCGGCCTGCCCGTAAAGCCGCGTTGCATGCCACAGATCGAATTGCAGCCCCACGTTCGGCACACCCAGATCGTCGATCATCCGGGCTGCCTGATCGTAGTCGTTCAGGAAATACCCTGGCATATCGGACGGGTTCAGCGGCTCCAGCGTGAGGATCAGGTCGGGCGCCTGCGCCGCGGCCCACGCAAGGTTGGCCAGAAACACCTCTTCCGCAACAACCCCTTTGCCCACGCCCGACATCACATGCAGGCGCGCAGCGCCCAGCCGGGAAGCGTAGTCCGCCCCGCGCAGGAACGTCTCGCGGAACCGCGGCTCCATCCCCGGCACGGCGGCAAAGCCACGCTCGCCGCTCGCCCAGTCGCCCGGCGGTGTGTTGATCAGCGCAAGCGGTACATCACCCAGCGCGCGGTGCCAGTCGGCCACCGGGACGTCATAGGGAAACAGGATCTCCACCCCGTCGAACCCGGCCTGCGCGGCATAGGCGGGCCGCTCCAGCGGGGCGACCTCGGTGAACAGCATGGTGATATTGGCAGCGTATTTCGGCATCAGGTGCGGGTCATTCAGGCAATTCGGATGAAAGGATCAGTGGAAAGAATTGCCCGCCCGACCAAAGACCGAACCAGCGCTGCCCTTCATGCACTGCATGCGTGCCAAGATCAATGAGGCGGTAAAAACTCTTCCGGTCAATCAAAGCCTCAAGATTTGCCCGGATGAGCACATAGGGCGACGGCTCGCCGGTCTGTGGGTCGCGCGTGACGCGTATGGGATGTGCGGGGCCTGCCGCGGCCACGTCCTCGGTCAGCGTGTGAAAGGTCAGCACCTGTGCCTCGCCCACGCCGGACTTCGTGAAATCGACCGCCAGCATCGGCGCGTCATCTACGGTGATTCCCACCTTTTCCACCGGGGTCACCAGGAAATAGGCATTTTCCTCGCGCTTCAGGATGCCGGAAAACAATCGCACCAGCGCCGGTCGCCCGATGGGTGTGCCAAGGTAGAACCATGTCCCGTCACGCGCGATTCGCATGTCGATGTCGCCGCAGAACGGCGGGTTCCACAGATGCACCGGCGGCGCGCCTTTTCGGCTTGCCGCCTGCGCGGCGGCGGCCAAACCATCGGCGGAAGGTTTCACGATCAATTCATCTGACGCTTTTGCCATTTGTGCCTGACGGCTTAGTTGGGTCATATGGGGATCATATAACCCCGAAAGGATGCTTGTCATGGGTGATACCGCCGCGCTTGTTGCCGAAATCGAAGCACTGGGTGTGACGCTGGCAAAAGCAAAGGACAGCATCAACCAGCGGTTCATCGGTCAGGAACGGGTGGTAGAGCTGGTTTTGTCATCCTTGCTGTGCGGTGGCCACGCCCTGCTGGTGGGTCTGCCGGGCCTGGGAAAGACCCGTCTGGTCGATACGCTGGGCACCGTCATGGGGCTGAAATCCAACCGCATCCAGTTCACACCGGATCTGATGCCGGCCGATATCCTTGGGTCTGAAGTGCTGGATACCGACACACAGGGCAGCCGTGCCTTCCGTTTCATCGAAGGCCCGGTGTTCTGCCAGTTGCTGATGGCGGATGAGATCAACCGCGCATCGCCCCGCACCCAATCGGCGCTACTGCAAGCCATGCAGGAAAAAGAGGTGACCATCGCGGGCCAGCACCGCCCGCTTGGCCGCCCTTTCCACGTTTTGGCAACGCAGAACCCGATCGAACAGGAAGGTACCTACCCGCTGCCCGAAGCGCAACTTGACCGCTTTCTGGTGCAGGTTGATGTCGAATACCCGACACGCGACACCGAGCGGGACATTCTGATTGCCACGACGGGTGCGACCGAGGCCGCGGCGCATCAGGTGTTCACTGCCGACCAACTGATCGCTGCGCAATCGGTCATCCGCCGCATGCCGGTGGGTGATACCGTGGTCGAGGCGATCCTTGATCTGGTCCGCGGCTGCCGCCCCGGCGAGGTCGAGGGCAAGGCGCTGGAGGGTTCCCTTTCCTGGGGCCCCGGACCGCGCGCAGCCCAGGCACTGATGTTGACCGTGCGCGCCCGTGCGTTGCTGGATGGCCGCCTTGCTCCATCGGTGGCGGATGTGGCCGCCCTCGCGCGCCCGGTGCTGACGCACCGCATGTCGCTGTCGTTTGCCGCGCGCGCGCGCGGGCAATCTCTTGCGTCGCTGATCGACGGTGTCGCCAGCCGCACGCTGGGGTTCGAGGCGGCTGCGTGACCGTAACCGACCTCCGCGCCCGTGCCGAAACGCTGGGGCAGTCGCTGCCACCCTTGCTGGCCGAGGCCGAACATCTGGCTGCAACAGTGATGTTCGGCGAACATGGCCGCAGGCGCGCGGGGCTGGGCGATGAATTCTGGCAATACCGCCCCGCGCATCAGGGCGATGCTGCCCGGATGATCGACTGGCGCCGATCGGCCCGCAGTGACGCGCATTTCGTGCGTGAACGCGAATGGCAGGCCGCGCAGTCCGTGACGCTGTGGGTGGACCCGGCGAAATCCATGTCATTTTCGGGCGATCCTGTCCGTCCGCCAAAGACCGACCGCGCCCGCCTGCTTGCCCTTGCCACCGCCGTTCTGCTGCTGCGCGGGGGGGAACGTGTGGGTCTTGCCGGTGACGGTGCCCCAGCGCGTTCAGGCCGCAATCAACTGTTGCGGCTGGCGTCGGTCATGAGCGGGCTGGAGGATATCGACGAATACGGCGCACCCCAGACCACGGGCATGGCAAGCCACGGGCGCGCGGTGTTCCTGTCCGATTTCCTTGGTGACCTCGCGGGTATCGAGTCTGCGCTTGCCACCGCCGCCGACCGTGGCGTGCGCGGCGCCGTGGTGCAGGTGCTTGATCCGGCGGAAGAGGATTTCCCGTTTGACGGCCGCACGATTTTTGAATCGATGGGCGGCACCATGCGCCATGAGACGATGCGCGCGGGCGATCTGCGGGCGAAATACCTGTCCCGCCTTGCCGACCGCAAGGATCGTCTTGCCACACTGGCCCGTGCCGTGGGCTGGCATTACCACTGCCACCACACCGGGCAATCGGCGCAATCGGCCCTCCTGTGGCTGTACCAGGCGCTGCAGGGGGATCGCTGATGTTCATGCTCGGCCCTATCGGATTTGCCGCGCCGTGGCTTTTGCTCGGCCTCATCGGCCTGCCGATCCTGTGGCTGCTGTTGCGCGCCGTGCCCCCCGCCCCGATCCGCCGCCGGTTTCCCGGAGTGGCCTTGCTGCTGGGTCTGACGGACGACGAGACGGAAACGGACAAGACCCCGTGGTGGCTGCTGGTGCTGCGCATGGCCGCGGTCGCCGCCGCCATCATCGCGTTTGCGGGCCCGATCCTGAACCCGCAACAGCGCACACCCGGCAGCGGCCCGCTGCTGGTGTTGATCGACGGCACGTGGGCTGACGCCCGCGACTGGCCCCGCCGCATCGACCGTGCGGCTGGTCTGGTGGACGAGGCGGGGCGTGAAGGCCGCGCCGTCGCGGTCATGCGCCTGACGGATGCGCCCGGCGAGATCGCCTTTCAGTCTGCCGATGTCTGGACCGGCCGCCTGAACGCCCTGGAACCGCAGGCATGGGGGCCAAATGACCTTGTAGGGTGGGCCACGCAACTGCCCCCGGACGGCTTCGATGCCGTCTGGCTGTCCGATGGTCTGGATTACCCGGGCCGTGCGGACCTGCTGGCGGCACTTGATGCCAAAGGCGATGTCACCGTGTTTGAAAGCCCCCGCCCCGTGCTTGCTCTGCACCCAGTCACATTTGCCGATGGCGCGGTCAACGTCGCGGCGTCGCGCCTGCCTGCGGGCGATGGGGTGTCGGTTGAAATTGCCGCGCGTGGCCCCGATCCATCCGGCATCGAGCGTGAACTGGCCCGTGTCACGTTGCCATTCATGCCGGGTGAAGCGCGGGCCGAGACCGAACTGTCGCTGCCCCCCGAACTGCGAAACCGCATCACCCGGTTTGAAATTGCAGGCGTGCGGTCGGCTGCGGCGGTCAGCCTGACTGATGACAGCATGAAACGCCGCAAGATCGCCCTGATGAGCGGCGAGGCAGATGCCGAAGGCCTGCAACTGCTGTCGCCGACGCATTATCTGCAACAGGCCCTCGCGCCCGTGGCGGATCTGATCGAGGGCACGATGGCCGATGTGCTGTTGGCCAACCCCGACGTGATCGTATTGGCCGACGTGGCCAGGCTGAACCAGACGGAAACCGATGGTTTGCTGGATTGGGTGGACGAAGGCGGCCTGCTGCTGCGCTTTGCGGGCCCCCGCCTTGCGGCGAGCGATGTCAGCCGCCTTTCCGAAGATCCGCTGATGCCCGTCCGCCTGCGCGAAGGTGGCCGGACCGTCGGGGGGGCGATGAGCTGGGGTGAGCCGAAAGCCCTTGCCCCGTTCCCCGATGGCTCGCCTTTTCACGGCTTGCCCGTGCCCGGCGACGTGACAGTCAGCGCACAGGTCCTCGCCCAGCCCGATCCCGACCTTGCCGATCGCACGATTGCCGCCCTTGCCGATGGCACGCCGCTGGTGACGCGCAAGGTGGTGGGGCAGGGGCAGGTGGTGCTGGTGCATGTTACCGCAAATGCGGAATGGTCCACATTGCCGCTGTCGGGCCTGTTCGTGTCGATGCTTGAACGGATGGCGGTATCGACCCGGCCTGCGGCCCCCGAGGCGGGTGATCTGGAAGGCCAGACATGGGTGCCCGAAACCCTGATTGATGCCTATGGCGAGGCATCCGATGCTGGCGAAGTGGCGGGTGTCGATGGCGCACTGCTTGCCGCGGCCATGCAGGCGGGCCCTGGTCCCGGCCTGCCACCGGGGCTTTATGCCGGGGCCGAGCGGCGTGTCGCGCTGAACGTGATTGCGGCGGACACCGAACTGACGGCCGCCGCGTGGCCCGCTGGCACCCGGATCGAAGGACTGGAAATGGCCGAAGAACAGGCGTTGAAGGGCAACTTCCTGACTGCCGGGCTGATCTTGCTGATGCTGGATGTACTGGCTGCCCTGTGGATTTCGGGCAAACTCAGCAGAGGGCTGCGGCGCGGCGCGGCGGCGCTGATCGCAGCCGTGACGCTGCTGACAATGCCGGTGCAATCGCGCGCCCAGGACACAGATGATGCGCTTGCATTCCAAGCGACGACAGGCGTCGTGCTCGCGCATGTCCTGACGGGCGACCGCGACGTCGATGCCATTGCCGGGGCGGGCCTTCTCGGCCTTGGCATGCGCCTTTACGAACGCACATCGGTGGAACCCGCTGCTCCGATCGGCGTGGATGTCGAACGCGATGAACTGGCGTTTTTCCCCTTTCTTTACTGGCCCGTCACCCCGACCCAGCAGGAACCCACCGCTGCGGCCTATGCCAAGCTGAATGACTATCTGCGCACCGGCGGCATGATCCTGTTCGATACCCGCGATGCCGATGCTGCGCGGTCCGGCCAGACCCCCGAAGGTCAGGCCCTGCAACGTCTGGCTGCGGGTCTAGATATTCCCGCCATCGAACCCATTCCTGCCGATCACGTCCTGACCCGCACCTTTTACCTGCTGCAAGACTTTCCCGGCCGTTTTCAGGGCGCAGGCGCGTGGGTGGAAGCAGCCCCACCAGATGCCGAACAGGTCGAAGGCATGCCGTTTCGCAACCTCAACGATGGAGTCACCCCCGTCATCATCGGCGGCAATGACTGGGCTGCTGCATGGGCCGTCGACAACCGCGGAGTTGCAATGTTCCCCGTGGGTCGGGGTTTTGCCGGCGAACGCCAGCGTGAGATGTCCTATCGGTTTGGCATCAACATCATCATGCATGTGCTGACCGGCAACTATAAATCCGATCAGGTTCATGTCCCTGCACTGCTTGAAAGGCTGGGCCAATGACCGGCAGTATCGTCTTTGATCCGCTGGTCACCTGGCCGGTGCTGTCGGCACTTGTGGCGTGTGCGGTCGTCCTGCTGGCCGTCGCGCTGTGGCGTGGCCTGACGGGCTGGTGGTTGCGCGGCCTGACCGCCGCGGTGGTGCTGACCGCGCTTGCCAACCCGGCGCTTCAGGAAGAAGACCGGGGCACCCTGACGGATATCGTCATCCTTGTTGTCGATCAAAGTGCAAGTCAGGGCTTGGGCAACCGCCCCGCGCAGACGGCTGCGGCGGTCGCCGCAATCGAGGCGGAAGTGGCCGCCATGAGCGACGCCGAACTGCGCGTTGTCCGTTTTGCTGATGGCGCCGATGATGCAGGCTCGCTTGCGATGACGGCACTGTCCGAGGCATTGGCCGAAGAGCCCCGTGCCCGTGTGGCGGGGGCGATCCTGATCAGCGACGGCCGTGCGCATGACATCGGCCTTGCCCCCGACATGCCAGCGCCCCTGCATGTTCTGCTGACGGGCGAGCAAACCGATTGGGACCGCCGCCTGATCGTCACAAACGCGCCAGCGTTCGCGATTCTGGGTGAAGAGGTGACGCTGACCATCCGCATCGAGGATACCGGTGCTGTGCCAGCCGATACCGCCCCCATGGTGGACCTGACGATCGCCGTCGATGCTGATACGCCGCAAACCTTCACCGTTGCGGTGGGCGAGGATATCGCACTGCCTGTGACCCTGCCGCACGGCGGCATGAACGTGCTGCAATTCTCGGTCGCGGCCGTCGACGGAGAGTTGACAGACCGCAACAACACCGCTGTCGTGTCGATGAACGGCGTGCGCGACCGGCTGCGCGTGCTGTTGGTGTCGGGCGAGCCGCATACCGGCGAACGTGTCTGGCGCAACCTGCTGAAATCCGACCCTTCGGTGGATCTGGTCCACTTCACCATCCTGCGCCCGCCGGAAAAGCAGGATGGCATTCCGGTCGAAGAGTTGTCGCTGATTGCCTTCCCGACACGCGAGCTGTTCGTCGAAAAGATCGATGAATTCGACCTTATCATTTTTGACCGCTACCGGATCCGGGGGATACTTCCGACGTACTACCTCGAAAATGTCCGTGACTACGTCCGCAATGGCGGTACCGTGCTGGTGTCAGCCGGCCCGGAAGCCGGGGTCGCTGACAGCCTGTGGCGCTCTCCTCTGTCGGAGGTGCTGCCGGTGGATGTGACCGGCCGCATCATCGAAGAAGGGTTCCGCCCCGTCGTTACCGATCTTGGGCGCAAGCACCCGGTCACCGAAGGGCTGGAGGAGCTGGCCCCCGCAGAAGGCTGGGGCCGCTGGTTCCGGATGATGGAGGTGACGCCGCGTGCCGGTGAAACGCTGATGACCGGACCCGGCGGCCGCCCCCTGCTGCAGCTGGCCCGCGAAGGCGAAGGCCGCGTGGCCGTGCTGGCGTCCGATCACATCTGGCTGTGGGGGCGTGGGTTTGAAGGCGGCGGGCCGCAGCTCGAACTGCTGCGGCGCCTTGCGCATTGGATGCTGAAAGAGCCCGAGTTGGAGGAAGAGGCGCTGACAGCCACCGCCGAAGGCCAGACCCTGACCATCACCCGCCGCACCATCGCCGAAGACCCGCCGGGGCTGCTGACCATCACCGGGCCGGACGGGGCCGAGGTGACACCCGATCTGCCCCAAACCGCGCCGGGGCGGTTCAGCGCGGACTGGGCGGCCCCCGAGATGGGTCTTTACCGCCTCGAACAAGACGCGTTGACCCGCGTCGTGGCCGTCGGTCCGTCAGCGCCGCGGGAATTTGTCGAAACCATCGCCAGCGGCGATCTGCTGACAGCCGTCGTGGAGCCCATGCAAGGTGGTATCCTGCGGCTTGCCGATGGTGTGCCAGACCTGCGCGCCGTGCGGATGGGCCGCAACGCCGCAGGCCGCGGCTGGATCGGGATCACCCCGCGCGCGGCGTATGTGACCGAGGACATCCGCGTCGCAGCCCTGCTGCCGGGCTGGCTGTATCTGGTACTGGCGGCAGGTCTTGCCGTCGCGGCCTGGCTGATCGAAGGGCGCAGGGGCGGACAGGCGGTCTAGCCTGCGCGACCATGATCTTTCTGCGAAAGATCGCGCGGCGCACGATGCCAACCCCTGTTTCACCGCAGACGAATTGCGCCGATGTGCCGCTTTGTTCGTGGTGAACGCGGCTACTCCGAATTGGCATGTTCGCCTGACCGCACGCTGAGAATGACCCGGCGCGAGGTGGACGCAAACTCGCGCCGGAGCATCACCGCACTGGCGGTCAGTGTCGCCAGAATCAGCGCAACCGGCCCCAGCATCCAGCCCAGCGCAGCCAGGGCGAAATAAATCGCGCGCAGACCCCGGTTAAAGCTGCGGGCGGCTGTGATGTTGATCTCGGCCGCCTGTGCCGCGCGGGGATAGGCCAGCGGATCGGTCACATCATTTGGCACGGCGGCCATCAGCACCGAACAATAGCCAAACAACCGGTTCGCCCAGACGAATTTCAACAGCGCCGTGGCCAGAAACGCCAGAACGAGGATGATCTTCACCTCGATCAGAATCGCCTCGGATGACAGTGTCAGATCAGTTGCAAGACCTTGAATACGGGCTGAATTGCCGATCAGCGCCACGCCACCTCCGATCGCGATCATGCAGGTAGACGCGAAAAACGCCGTTCCCTGCCGCAGCGATTCAATGATCGTCGCATCAAAAATGCGCGGCTGGCGCGTGACCATCTGCACCATCCACTCCCGCCGGTAATCGGCCATCAGATTGGAGACTGAGGGACGCCGCGCCGGCGGATATTCGATCACCAGGCCGATCAGCAGCCATGCGACGACCAGAAACATCGCGGCAGCAAGGTTCAGTGCATCCAGCGGGCCAAGGGCAAAAGGCAATTCCATACCGAGCACCATAGCGACGGCCGGATTATCTTGCCAGAGGGCGAAACTGGTTATATTAGTTTACCACTTGACGCGAGGACCGCCATGGACATGCCACGACCCAATCCAACGATCCTGTCTGCCAAAGCGCGGATCGTGGCGGGGCTGCGGGCCATTCTGCCACCCGATGCGGTGATCGAAGACGCGCTGGAAACCAGGGCCTATGAATGTGACGGGTTGGCCGCATATCGCTGCACGCCCATGGTGGTGGTGCTGCCGCGCACCACGGGCGAAGTTGCCGCTGTTCTGGGTCTGTGTCATGCGATGGGAGTACCGGTTGTGCCGCGCGGATCAGGCACCAGCCTTGCAGGCGGGGCCATGCCCACCGCCGATTGCGTGGTGCTGGGGGTGTCACGGATGAATGCGGTGCTTGAGGCCGACTACGCCAACCGGCTGATCCGCGTCCAGACCGGGCGCACGAACCTGAGCGTGACCGGTGCAGTCGAGGAGGATGGCTTTTTCTACGCCCCCGACCCGTCCAGCCAGCTTGCCTGCGCCATTGCGGGCAACATCGCGATGAACTCCGGCGGCGCGCATTGCCTGAAATACGGGGTGACCACCAACAACCTGCTGGGTGTCACGCTGGTGCTGATGGACGGCACCGTGATCGAGATCGGCGGCGGGCATCTCGATGCGCCGGGCCTTGATCTGCTGGGTGTTATCTGCGGGTCCGAGGGCCAGTTGGGGGTCGTGACCGAAGCCACACTGCGCATTCTGGCCAAACCCGAAGGGGCGCGGCCGATCCTGCTGGGGTTTGACGCAAATGAGGTCGCAGGCGCCTGTGTGTCCGATATCATCAAGGCGGGTATCCTGCCCGTTGCCATCGAATTCATGGACCGTCCCTGCATCCGGACATGCGAGGAGTATGCCAAGGCGGGCTATCCTGACTGCGAGGCGCTGCTGATTGTCGAGGTTGAAGGGTCCGACACCGAAATCGATGAACAGCTGAAGCATATCAAGGCGATCGCCGCGCGTCACAACCCCGTCGCCATGCGCGAAAGCACGTCCGAGGACGAAACCCGCCGAATCTGGCTGGGCCGCAAATCCGCATTCAGCGCGATTGGCCGTGTCGCCGATTACATGTGCCTCGATGGTACGATCCCGGTGTCGTCACTGCCCTTCGTGCTGCGGCGCATTGCGGAACTGGGTGCGGATTATGGATTGAGCGTGGCCAACGTCTTTCACGCGGGCGATGGCAACATGCACCCGCTTATCATGTTCGACGCGAACAAACCCGGTGATCTTGAAAAGTGCGAGGCGCTTGGCGCGGATATCCTGAAGCTGTGTGTCGAGGTGGGCGGGTGTCTGACAGGCGAGCATGGCGTAGGCGTCGAAAAGCGCGATCTGATGGGCGTGCAGTTCACCCCCGAGGACATGGACGCGCAGCTGCGGGTGAAGGATGTGTTCGATCCGAAGTGGCTGTTGAACCCGGCGAAGGTGTTTCCGTTGGCGGTGACGGCCAGCCGGCGCGCGCCGTGATGCGCCGGGGGACTGTGCGTCCCCCGGACCCCCTGCAGGATATTTCTGGACAGAAAATGATGCGTGCGATGCGGCCTTCCAGCGAAGATGAATTGGCACAGATCGTGGGGGGGGCACATGGACCGCTGTCAATCCGGGGTGGCGGCACGCGCAGTTTGCGCACGGCACCGGGTGATGTGCTGGACACCGGTGAAATTGAGGGGATCACGCTTTACGAGCCTGGCGCGCTGACGCTGGTGGTGCGGGCGGGCACGCGGTTGGGGGTGATCGATGCAGCCCTGGCTGCGGAGCGCCAGCGATTTGCGTTTGAAATACCGCAAATGGGTGACCTTTTGGGGCGGCACGGGCAGTCCACGATCGGCGGGGTGGTTGCGGCCAACGCATCTGGCCCCCGGCGGATTCAGGCTGGTGCGTGCCGCGACAGTCTGATCGGGGTGCGGCTGGTGGATGGCGCGGGCACCATCATCAAGAACGGCGGGCGCGTGATGAAGAATGTCACCGGCTATGATCTCGTCAAGCTGATGGCGGGATCGCAGGGCACGCTCGGGGTGCTGACCGAGGTGAGTTTCAAACTGCAGGCCGTGCCAGAAGCGGAGGCAACGGTTGTTGTGCCCGCCGTGGATCCGGCGGCGGGGGTTGCCATGCTGAGCCGCGCTCTGGGGTCGCCCTATGACATATCGGGGGCTGCGTATGATGGCCGCGCGCTGGTGCGGGTGGAAGGAATGGCGGGTTCGGCGGCGTATCGCAGCGCTGCCCTGCAAGGTCTGCTGGGGGGGGATATCGTGACCGGCGCGGACAGTGCCGCGCTCTGGCAGGGAATCCGTGATGTGGCGGCGTTTCGCGGAAAACCGGGGGCCGTCTGGCGCGTGTCGGTGAAACCCACCGATGGACCGGCAGTGCTGGCGCAGTTGGGCATGGACGCGGAAAGCCTGATGGATTGGGGCGGCGGCCTGCTGTGGTTGCTGGTGTCTGACGCAGGCGATGCGGGTGCCGCGCGCATCCGGGGCATCGTTGACCACCTGGGCGGTCATGCCACCCTGATGCGCGGCCCTGCCCATGTGCCACCCTTTCACCCCGAGCCACCGGCTGTGGCCGCCCTGACACGCGCCTTGCGGTCGAAGTTCGACCCGCGCGGCATCCTGAACCCTGGCCTGATGGGGGATGCCGGCCCGGCCCTTCCGTCTCTTGCGACTGTCACACCCTGATGCAGACAACTTTCACACCCGAACAACTGCGCGACCCCGCGATCGCCCGGTCGAATGAAATCCTGCGGTCCTGCGTGCACTGCGGCATGTGTACCGCCACATGCCCGACCTATCAGGTGCTGGGCGACGAGCTTGATAGCCCACGGGGCCGGATTTACCTGATCAAGGACATGCTGGAAAACGGCCGCGCGGCGGATGCCGGGACCGTGAAGCATATCGATCGCTGCCTCTCATGCCTTGCCTGCATGACCACCTGCCCGTCCGGCGTGCATTACATGCACCTGGTGGATCACGCCCGCGCGCATATCGAGGCGACGTACAGGCGGCCCATGGGTGAACGCCTGCTGCGCAATGTGCTGGCCTGGGTCATTCCGCACCCGGCGCGGTTTCGCCTTGCCCTGCTGGGGGCCATGGTCGCCAAACCCTTCGCCGGGTTGATCCCTGATGCGCGCCTGCGCGCGATGATCGCCATGGCCCCGCGGCGCATCCCCCCCGTCAGCCGCAACGACGATCCCCAGACCTTTCCGGCCCAGGGCGAACGGCGGCTCCGGGTAGCACTTATGACCGGCTGCGCGCAAAAGGCGCTGAATACCGATATCAACGATGCCACCATCCGCCTGCTGACCCGGTTGGGCTGCGAGGTGGTGGTGGCGCAGGGGCAGGGCTGCTGTGGCGCGCTGACCCATCACATGGGCAAGGCGGCGCAGGCCCATGAATCGGCTGCGGCCAATATCAGGGCCTACATGGCCGAAGTGCCGCGCGGCCTTGATGCCATTGTCATCAATACCTCGGGCTGCGGCACGACGGTCAAGGATTATGGCCACATGTTCCGGCAGGGTTCTCTGGCCGGGGATGCGGCCACTGTCGCGGCACTGGCCGTCGATGTCAGCGAAATCCTGACGCGGATCGGGATGCCCGCAGGAGCCGCGAAAGGCATCCGCGTCGCCTATCACGCCGCCTGTTCGCTGCAACACGGCCAGCAGATCAAATCCGCGCCCAAAGATCTGCTGAAACGCGTGGGATTTGAGGTGGTGGAACCCGCAGACAGCCATCTGTGCTGCGGCTCGGCGGGCACTTACAACCTGCTTCAGCCCGAAATCTCGGCGGACCTGAAGGCGCGCAAGGTGAAAACGCTGGTCGCGAAAGCCCCCGATATCATCGCCGCCGGGAACATCGGCTGCATGATGCAGATCGGGTCGGGTACCGCGATTCCCGTAGTCCACACCGTGGAACTTCTGGATTGGGCCACAGGTGGGCCGCGTCCTGCGGCGTTTACTCAATAGCATTTGCCACAAATCCGCCGAAGTGCTTCTGTATCAGACGTAAAAATGGTGGGGGTGTTATGCGCGGCAGGGTCGCTTTTCTGGTTGTTCCGGTCCTTTTCATGCCGCTTTCCGGGGTGGCGCAGGATGTCAGCGCACCGCCCGCAGCCTCGGCCCTCGTGGCATTGCAAACCGCCGATGACAGTCGCGGATGGGAAGCCGTTGGTCGCCTTAATCTGGGCACGCGCGGCTTTTGCACGGGCGCGCTGATTGCCGATGATCTGGTGCTGACTGCGGCTCATTGCCTGTTTGACAAGCAAACCGGTGCGCGCCTGGACCCGGCGACGATCGAATTTCTGGCAGGCTGGCGCAACGGCCGCGCCTTGGCCTATCGCAGTGTGAGAAAGGCTTTGCCACACCCCGACTATGTTTTTTCCGCCGACGCGGGTGTTGACCGGGTGGCTTATGACCTCGCGCTGATACAGCTGGACCAGCCGGTGCGCATGTCGCATGTGGTGCCGTTCGATCTGGATGCGCGCCCGTCGACAGGCGACGAGGTCCGTGTGGTTTCTTACGCGCAGGACCGGTCCGAAGTGCCGTCGTTGCAGGAAACCTGCCACGTCATTTCGCGCGGGCCCGAGGCGATCATCATGGATTGCAGTGTGGATTTCGGATCATCCGGCGCGCCGGTGTTTTCGTTCAAGGACGGGGTGGCGCGGGTGGTGTCGGTCGTTTCGGCCAAGGCCCAGCTGGACGGGAACGCGGTATCGCTCGGCGTGTCACTGGACGAACCGCTGGCACTGCTGCGGGCTGAACTGGCCGATGACAATGCCGACCTGCCGGGCCGCGGCGGCGTGCGCGTGCTGTCCGGTGGCGGCGCGCTTGGGGCAAAATTCGTCCGACCGGCTGATACAGCGGAGAACCCTTGAAACGCTGCAAAATCATTCCCAACTGATGTGGTGTCTCCGGTGCCGATGATCGGGCCGGGGGCGAATACACTGCCCTGTCCGTCTGGAAGGGCACCACACATCGCTTGATGAGGATGACCATGCGCAACTATGATTTCGCACCGCTTTACCGCGCTACCGTTGGCTTTGACCGTATCGCCAACCTGATGGACCGGGCGCTGTCCGCGGATGTCGGCCAGCCGACCTATCCGCCTTTCAACATCGAAAAGACTGCCGATGATGGCTATCGCATTTCCGTGGCCGTCGCGGGTTTTACCGCCGATGAACTGAACGTCGACGTCAAGGATGGCGCACTGATCGTGACCGCCCGCAAAGCGCCCGAGGCAGAGGGTCGCAATTTTCTGCACCGGGGCATTGCCACGCGCGCGTTTGAACGCCGCTTTGCGCTTGCCGATCATGTCCGCGTGACGGGAGCGGCCCATGAACTTGGCATGCTGCACATCGATCTTGTGCGCGAAATGCCCGAGGCGCTGAAGCCCCGCCGGATCGAGATTGCCCGTGCAGGCGATCTCGACGTGAAAGCGGTAGAGGCTGAAAAGGTCGAAACCGCGACGCACTGACCCTTGCATCGGCGAAACGGCGCAGGGCAGGATGCTCTGCGCCGCTGCGTACAGTGCCCGCTCATCCCTCATTACTTACATGGTCAGCCACGGGCCCGGCGGGTCAGGTGGTCACGCCGCTGCGCGGGCGTCGAGCGGCACCGATTCGGAAAAGTGATTCGTCCACAGGCTTTTTGCATAGAAAACGCTTTACATACTTCCCCTTCGGCCACACCATATCTAGTAAGGGCGCGTCGGGCATACGCTGACCCTTGCCAGACACCCAGCTTCTAGTGGGTTTACCCTGCCAGAGGCTCAATAATGAGGCCGGGCATGTCACTTTCCGAAGACTATCTCTCAAGCGAAGATATCCACCCGATCGACATCGTCGAGACGTTGGCCGCGCATAATGATTGGGAGTTTGATCGCGTTACCGACGATCAGATCGCCATGGCAGTCGAAGGGCAATGGCGGACATATTCGCTGACCCTCGCATGGTCGGCGCAGGATGAAACGCTGCGCCTGATCTGCACGTTCGAAATGGAGCCCCCCGAGGCGCGGATGGGCGAGCTGTATGATGTCCTGAACCGTTGTAACGATATGGTCTGGACGGGTGCCTTCACCTATTGGACCGAACAAAAACTGATGGTGTGGCGTTATGGACTGGTGCTCGCAGGCGGCCAGGTGGCTGGTCCGGAACAAATCGACCGGCTGATTGCCTCGGCGGTGATGGCGGCGGAAAGGTTCTATCCGGCGTTCCAACTGGTCGCGTGGAGCGACCACACCCCGGCTGCGGCGATGAGCGTCGCCATTGCAGAGGCTTACGGCCGGGCCTGAACCGCGCCCGGCAGTAACTTCCGAAAACTGGTTCCCACTTTTCGGAATGCCCTCTAGTCTGCCATCCCATAGGGGGTGGTCATGGATCAGATCAATCGTCAGGGCCTTGTGCTGCTGGGCTGCGGCAAGATGGGGTCAGCCATGCTGGAAGGCTGGCTGTCGCGGGGGCTTGCGCTGGGTGCAACCTGGGTACTGGACCCCAACCCGTCTGGCTGGGTGCAGGGACTGGCGGCCAGGGGGATGCATCTGAACAGCGGCACACCACCTGCACCCGCCGTGGTGCTGATCGCGGTCAAGCCGCAGATGATGGGCGCTGCGCTGCCTGCACTGGCGGCGTACGGCGGCGGGAAAACGCTGTTTTTGACCGTCGCCGCGGGTACCACGATTGAGTCTTATGAGGCGGTGCTGGGTGCTGGCACGCGGCTGGTGCGGGCGATGCCGAATACGCCCGCCGCAGTAGGGCGTGGGATCACGGCAATCATCGGCAACGATGCGGCCACTGCGGAAGACGTCGGTCTGGCAGAGATTTTGATGTCGGCCGTTGGCGACGTCGTGCGTCTGGACGACGAACAACAGATGGATGCGGTGACCGCCGTGTCGGGGTCTGGCCCGGCCTACGTCTTTCATCTGATCGAGGCGCTTGCGGCCGCGGGCGAGGCTGAAGGCCTGCCGCGTGAGCTGTCGATGCAGCTTGCGCGCGCCACGGTCACGGGTGCGGGCGAGCTTGCGTACCGCGCGCCGGAAACAGCGGCGCAGTTGCGCGGCAACGTCACCTCGCCGGGTGGGACCACCGCGGCAGCTTTAGGCGTGCTGATGGACGGCGATACGGGTTTTCCGATGCTGCTGAAACGAGCGGTAAAGGCTGCCGCCGACCGGGGGCGGGAGCTGGGCAAGTGACGATAACCTATGATGAATTCACCAACGTCGACATCCGCGTGGGCCGCATCACCCGCGCCGAACCGTATCCGGAGGCACGTAAGCCCGCGATCAGGCTTTGGGTCGACTTTGGCGGTGACATTGGTGAGAAGCGGTCTTCGGCACAAATCACGCGGCACTACACGCCCGAAGGCCTGATCGGGCGGCAGGTGCTGGCCGTGGTCAACTTTCCACCCCGTCAGATCGGCAAGGTGCTGAGCGAGGTGCTGGTGCTCGGGGTGCCGGATCTGGAGGGTGAGGTTGTCTTGATCGGTCCGGGACACGATGTACCACTGGGAGGAAAGATGTTTTGAAACAAAAGGTTCTGATTACGCGCCGTCTGCCCTTTCGCGTCGTCGAAGCAGCCCGGACGCGGTTTGACGTGACCCTGCGCGACAATCACCACCCCTTGTCACCGGATGAACTGCGCGCCGCCCTGCGTGATTTTGACGGGGTGCTGCCGACGCTGGGGGACAGGTTTCAGGCTGACGTGTTTTCCGATGTGCCAGGTGTGCGGGCCAAGATACTTGCGAATTTTGGTGTGGGTTTCAACCACATCGACGCCGTGGCGGCGCGTGCGGCGGGGGTGGAGGTGACAAACACCCCCGGCGCGGTGACGGATGCGACCGCCGATATCGCCCTGACACTGATTCTGATGACGGCGCGGCGGGCGGGAGAGGGCGAGCGGCGGCTGCGCGCGGGCGAATGGGACGGCTGGGGGCCAACGCAGATGCTGGGCGCGCATGTGTCGGGCAAGACCGTCGGGATCATCGGGATGGGCCGCATCGGCAAGGCGATTGCCCGGCGCTGCCACTTGGGGTTCGGGATGTCGGTGATTTTTCACAATCGATCCGCTGTGTCCGATGCGGGCGTCCCTGCCACACAGGTCAGCATGGAGCAGGCCATGGGGGCTGATGTCGTGGTGGTGGCCGTGCCGGGCGGGGCCGCGACGTATCATCTGATGAATGCGCAAACCTTTGGCATGATGAAGAACACCGGGTTTTTCATCAACATCTCACGCGGGGACGTGGTGAATGAGGCTGACCTGATCGCGGCGCTGGAAGCGGGGCAGATGGCGGGTGCGGGATTGGATGTCTATGAGTTCGAGCCGCATGTGCCGCCTGCCCTGATGGCGATGGAGAACGTGACGCTGCTGCCGCATCTCGGCACGGCGGCACTGGAGGTGCGGGAGGCGATGGGGATGATGGCCGTGGACAATCTGATCGCGTTCTTTGACGGAAAACCGCCACCGAACAGGGTGTGATGATGGACTTTCCTGTAACGCCGCTACTCACTCCGACGGCGCCTGCTCTGCCTGCGGAACCCTCAGGCGGGAGTATTTCTGCAACGAAAAGACAAAAACGTGCGGGGGTGCGGTGATCATCTCGCGCGGGCGGCGGTTCATCTTTGTGCATATCCCCAAAACCGGCGGCACAGCGCTGTCGCTGGCGCTGGAGGCACGGGCGATGAAGGATGACATTCTGATCGGCGACACGCCCAAGGCGCGGGCGCGCAAGGGGCGGCTGAAGGGCATCAAGACGGCGGGGCGGGTGTGGAAGCATTCGACTTTGGCGGATGTGGCGGGTCTGGTCAGTGCGGACCAGGTCGCGGGATTCTTCACCGTCACGCTGGTGCGCAACCCGTGGGACCGGCTGGTCAGCTATTACCACTGGCTGCGCGGCCAGGCCTTCGCGCATCCGGCCGTGGGATTGGCCAAGGCATTGAGCTTCAGTGGTTTTCTGAACCACCCGCAAACGCAAACCAGCCTGAGCCTGTGGCCCTACACCGCCTACATGCGCGACGCAGACGGGGTCGAGCGGGCGCATCTTTATGCCCGGCTGGAGCATCTGGATGCCGACCTTGAGCCGTTCGAGGCTCACCTTGGGTTTCGCGTCACGCCGCTGAAGCGGGCCAACGAAAGCGACCGGGCGCGCGACTGGCGGGGGTTCTATTCGGATGCGGACGCGGCGCTGATCGCACGCCTGTGCGAGGACGATGTTGCACGCTTCGGCTATGCGTTTGATGGTTGAGGGCGATCATGCGGATGGGCACAACGGCCCGTCCGTGCGCGGGGCGGGTTTGCCCCCAAATTGTCATGCGACCTTCGCGGGGGCAAAACGGGTATAGAACGTCTCTCCCTTGGCCGCCATGTCGCGCAGCAGCGCAGGGGCTGCAAAGCGGCGGCCATGACTGGCGGTCAGGGCATCGCAAATCTCAACCGCCCTGGCGGCACCGATGAGGTCGAGCCATGACAACGGGCCACCGGACCATGGGGCGAAGCCCCAGCCGAGGATGGCGCCCACGT
>JAYSSN010000463.1:0-2601 GCA_043720555.1 Rhodobacterales bacterium
AAGGATTGCAGATGCGCGCGCCGCGCGTCCTGTTTTTTGGCCTCGGCCGTCAGCACTGCCCGCCGTTCCGCCATCTGCCGCGCGAATTGGTCATAAGGCCCGTTCCAATAGGTCAGCTTGCGACCGTCCAGATGCAGAATGCCCTGCACGGCACGGTTCAACAGACCCCGGTCGTGGCTGATGATGATCACCGTGTGCGGGTATTTCTGCAGATAGGCTTCCAGCCAAAGCGCACCCTCAAGGTCCAGATAGTTGGTCGGCTCGTCCAGCAGCAACAGGTCCGGCTGCGCGAACAGCACCCCCGCCAGTGCCACCCGCATCCGCCAGCCGCCCGAAAAATCCGAACAGGGGCGCAACTGCGCCTCGGCGTCAAAGCCCAGACCCTTCAGGATCGCGGACGCCCGCCCCTCGGCAGACCAGGCATCTATATCGGCCAGACGCGTCTGAATGTCCGATATGCGTGCGGCGTCCGTCGCGTGGTCTGCTTCGTACAGCAGCGCGGTGCGTTCGGTATCGGCCTCAAGTACGGTATCCAGCAGGCTTGTCGATGACGACGGCACCTCTTGCGCCACGCCCCCGATGCGCGAGCGCGAGGGCAGGGTGATCTCGCCCCCCTCCAGCACCAGCTCGCCCTTGATCAGCCGAAAGAGCGTGGTCTTGCCCGTCCCGTTGCGCCCGACAAGGCCCACCTTGTGGCCCGTGGGAATGGTGGCCGACGCCCCCTCAAACAGCGGGCGGCCTTCGACGGAGTAGGTGATATCTGTGATGCGTAACATCCGGGCGATGTGCCGCAATGAGCGGGCAAGGTCAATTCGCGAATCCGCAGCCACGCCCCGCGCAGTGCCGAAAAGCGAATTATCGTGATCCGGGTTACTCGGGCACGGCATGGGCCGCGCTTGCACCAAGATGCGTGCGCAGGGCGACCGCCACGCCTGCCGCCATCACCAGGGCCATCCCGACCAACGTCATGGTGTCCGGCCGGTGTGCGAACACCAGCCAGCCCAGCAGGGCTGCCCAGACCAGATGCAGATAGTTGACGGGTGCAAGCAGCGACGCCGGCGCCTCGCGGTAGGCGGCGGTGAACAAGGCATGGCCGAGGGTGGCCAGCGCGCCAAGCGCCAGCATCAGCGCCGCATCGACCTGTGTTGGCAACGCACCGTTCCAGACCCATGGCAGCATCGCCCCGAAGATCACCGTGCCGACCAGGGCGGTATGGAACAGCAGGGCCACGGTCGTCTCGGTCCTGGCGAGCACCCGTGACAACAGATGATACGCCGCCGACGCAACCGCCGTCAGCAGCGCGAACGCCACGCCTGTCGGGTCCAGTCCCGCGCCGGGCCGCACGATCAGCAGCACGCCCAGAAACCCGACCAGCGCCCCGATCCACCCGGCCCCCCCGACCGTTTCATGCAACAGCGGCACGGCCAGCAGCATGACGGCGATGGGCGCCAGATACGTGATGGCAATGGTTTCACCCACCGGCATGTGCCGCAGCGCCAGACCGAGGCTGAGCGAGGCCGCTGCAAGGCTGATCGCCCGCAGCATGACCAGTCCGGTGCGCCGGGTCCGCAGCAGCCCGCCACGATGGCGCGGCCCAAAGATGACGGCCAGCAGGACCAGATTGACCAGATAGCGGGCAGCGACGACCAGAGGCACCGCATAAAGCATCGTCAGATGCTTGGTCGTGACGTCCGCCACCGCAAAGATCATGACCGCCAGCGTCACCAGCAGAACCCCGCGAAGCGGTCTTTGCGGTCGGACGTCCGGGCCTGTCGTCGTCATTGGATATCCGCCTGCAAATGTGTGTCACCGTGAACGTCGCCACCTGAACTTAGCGACTTTCCCGACGTGCGGTAGACCCCGCGCTGGTTGGGTGGCGGGGCAGCCGGAACCGGCCCCTTCGCGATGCCGGTCCGGTGCATGTTGTCGGTTTTCGCGGGTTTCCAACCCCCGTAACCCATGCTAGCAGGACGCCAGAACGCAGGGGCTGGCAATGGTCGGCCGGGCACAGTGATAAAGGCGACACTCATGGCAACCGAACGTACACTTTCCATCATCAAACCGGACGCTACCAAGCGCAACCTGACCGGCCGCATCAACGCCAAGTTCGAAGAGGCGGGTCTGCGCATCGTGGCACAAAAGCGCATGCACCTGAGCATGGCGCAGGCCGGTGCCTTCTATGCTGAACACAAAGAACGCGGCTTTTACGGCGAACTGTGTGAATTCATGGCATCCGAGCCGGTCGTCGTGCAAGTGCTGCAGGGCGAAGGCGCGATCCTGAAGAACCGCGAAGTGATGGGGGCTACCAATCCGGCCAATGCCGCTGATGGCACCATCCGCAAGGAATTTGCCCTGTCGGTCGGCGAAAACTCGGTCCATGGGTCCGACAGCGAGGCGTCTGCCGCGCGCGAGATCGCCTTCTTCTTCTCGGGTCTCGAACTGGTCGGCTAACGCCGCTGCACCACGCCGAACAGGTTCAGGGCCGCCTCCAGATCGGAGCGGCCCTTTTCCTTGCTGTCGGCGAAATCTGCCTTGATGGCATCGAACCGTACGCGAAGGGCCTTTTTCTCGTCGCCCTTGCAATCATTCCAGGCGCGGCCC
>JAYSSN010000464.1:0-6502 GCA_043720555.1 Rhodobacterales bacterium
GTTCCACCCGATTTGAGCCTCAGACCTAACAGGTCTTCGGAGACCTGTTAGGTCTCGCGGGACTCATCTCTTCAGCCGGTAACGGAGCCATCCGTTTAACTTATTCACTGATCACTACTTACTGATCACTTTTCAGTTTCACGCTCGCGAGTGGTTTTCTGTGATATTCCCTTGAAGAGATTCTCAATCTAGACCTCTTCTCCCTGTCAGGGACTTGACCACGTACTCGTCTCGGTCATCGCGTTTTTACTTGTATACCTGTTTACTTGTGTACGAACCCAGTGGGCGAGATAGGGCTCGAACCTACGACCTCTGCTATGTCAAAGCAGTGCTCTAACCAACTGAGCTACCCGCCCGCACCATCCCGGATGCAGGCGTGGTGATTAGAAACGTTCCCGCATGGGGTCAAGGTCAAAAGCGCCGGGGTCTGGCGAATTCATGGCGTTAGGCGTATATGCCACCGCATGAACCAGATGCGCCCGGATACCGGTCTGCCCTTCATGAAAATGCACGGGGCGGGCAATGACTTTGTGATCGTCGACTCGCGCGGGCGCGGGCCGGTGGTTACGGCTGCGCTGGCACGCGCCCTGGGCGACCGGAATCGCGGCATCGGCTTTGACCAGCTGGCTGAAATCCGCGACGCCGAGGATGCGGATTTCGCCCTCGATTTCTGGAACAGCGACGGCAGCCGCGCAGGGGCCTGCGGCAATGCCACGCGCTGCGTGGTCGATTTCGTGATGACCAGCGCGGGGTTGCGGTCGCTGACGCTGCTGACCGCACGCGGGGCGCTATCCGCAATCCGGCTGCCCGACGGGCGGGCGAGCGTAAACATGGGTCATCCGCAGCGCGAATGGGCCGATGTGCCCCTGGCGCAGGCGGTGGACGTGCTGCACCTGCCTTTGCCGGGTGATCCGGTGGCTGTGGGCATGGGCAACCCGCATTGTGTGTTCTTCGTTCCCGATGCCGAAACTGTTGATCTGGCAACCCTGGGGCCACGCCTTGAACATGACCCGCTCTATCCCGAACGCACCAACGTGGAATTCGCCTCCGTGATCGCCCCCGATACGCTGCGCCTGCGCGTCTGGGAGCGCGGGGCGGGCATCACACTTGCCTGCGGGTCAGGGGCCTGTGCCGCCGCCGTGTCCGCACACCTGCGCGGCCTGACCGGGCGCCGGGTGACGATCCGGATGGATGGCGGTGTGCTCGAGGCTGACTGGCGCGCCGATGGTGTCTGGCTGACCGGACCGGTGGCGCATGTGTTCGACGGCTGGCTGTCACCGGATTATCTGGCGGCCCACAGATGAATGTCCCCGTATTTGCCACCCTTGGCTGCCGTCTGAACGCATACGAGACGGAAGCGATGAAAGAGCTGGCCACCGCGGCGGGTCTGTCGAACGCCGTGATCGTGAACACCTGCGCCGTCACGGCCGAGGCCGTGCGCAAAGCCAAACAGGACATCCGCCGTCTTGCGCGTGAAAACCCCGGTGCGGCCGTCATTGTCACAGGCTGTGCCGCGCAAACCGAACCCGAAACCTTTGCCGCCATGGCCGAAGTCACCCGCGTGATCGGCAACCACGAAAAGATGCAGGCCGACACCTGGCGCGGGATGGGCACTGATTTCATCGGCGCCACCGAACGGGTGCAGGTCGACGACATCATGTCGGTGCGCGAAACGGCGGGGCATCTCATCGATGGCTTCGGGCGGCACCGCGCCTATGTGCAAGTCCAGAACGGCTGTGATCACCGCTGCACCTTCTGCATCATTCCTTACGGTCGCGGCAACTCACGTTCTGTTCCCGCTGGGGTCGTTGTTGAACAAATTCAACGACTTGTGGATCGTGGGTTCAACGAGGTCGTGCTGACCGGCGTTGATCTTACATCATGGGGTGCCGACCTGCCCGCCCAACCCCGGCTTGGGGATCTGGTCATGCGCATCCTGCGTCTGATCCCCGATCTGCCCCGCCTGCGCATCAGCTCGATCGACAGCATCGAGGCGGACGAGGCCCTGATGGGCGCCATCGCCACCGAACCCCGCCTGATGCCACATCTGCACCTTTCGTTGCAGGCGGGCGACGACATGATACTGAAACGCATGAAACGCCGTCACCTGCGCGACGATGCGATCCATTTTTGCGAAGAAGCGCGCCGCTTGCGTCCGGATATGGTTTTCGGCGCGGATATCATTGCTGGCTTCCCCACCGAGACCGACGGGATGTTCGCAAACTCGCTGCGGCTGATCGATGACTGCGGCCTGACCTTTCTGCATGTCTTCCCCTTCAGCCCCCGCAAGGGCACGCCCGCCGCGCGCATGCCGCAACTGTGCGGACCCGAAATCAGGGACCGCGCCGCCCGCCTGCGTGCCAAAGGCGACGCCGCCCTGCAGGCGCACCTGGGCGCGCAGATCGGGCGCACCCATGCCGTGCTGATGGAAGGCGCGCGCCTGGGCCGCACCGAACAGTTTACCGAAGTCACCTTTGGCAGCGATCAGCCCGCGGGACAGATCCTCACCGCCACGATCAAAGGTGTGGCCGAGGGGCGGCTGATCGCCAGCCGCCGTTAGAGCCCCCGGATCGTATCGCCCGGCTGCAACGTCGGGAACAGCTCTACCACCTCGGCTGCTCCGGCGCGCGCGATCACGTCGGCCGCCTTTACGCCAATCTCGGCGCGGCAGGCGTCCATCGTAGCAAGCCGACGCGGCAAACCATCCAGCAGTTCCACCCCGTTGAACCCCGCAAGGCCCAACCGTCCCGGCACATCAATACCCTGCGCCAGACAGTACAACAGCCCGCCTGCCCCGATCATGTCATTGGAGTAATACAGAAAATCAAGATCCGGGTTGCGCGCCAGAATGGCCTCGGTCATCTCGCGTCCCTTCAGCAGCGCCGATCCACCGGAATAGAACTCGCGGTCCACCACCGGCAATCCCGCCTGACGCATGACGCCCTCAAACCCCTCCATCCGCTTTCGCGCGCGGTGGTCATAGGGCATCATCGTGCCGAGAAAACCGATCCGCCGATACCCTGCTGCAATGATCGCCTCGGCCATCTGCCGCCCGGCCCGCGCGTGGGATATCCCCACGGCACTGTCCACCGGCACGCCGTCGATATCCATCACCTCGACCACCGGCACGCCCGCACGCTGCATCATGGCGCGGGCGGCCTCGGTATGTTCCAGCCCCGCCACGATCAACCCTGATGGCCGCCAGGACAGCATCTCGTAGATCACCTCTTCCTCGCGCTCGGGCAGATAGTTCGTCACCCCCACCACCGCCTGCAATCCCGTGCCCTTCAACCCGTCGGAAATGCCGGTCATCACTTCGGGGAACACCATGTTAGACAGTGAGGGGATCACCACCCCCACCAGGTTCACCCGCTGACTGGCCAGCGCCCCCGCGATCTTGTTGGGCACATAGCCCAGTAACCGCGCCGCGCGCAGCACCTTTTCCCGTGTGGCGGGCGACACATCGCCCCGGTTGCGCAACACCCGGCTGACGGTCATTTCACTGACGCCGGACGCGTCCGACACATCACGCAGGGTCAGGGGACGGGGTGGTTTGTGCAACGGCTATCCTCGTGTTCCCCTTACTGTTAGCGCCGAACATGCGCGTTGTCCAAGGTTCCGCTTTTCCATCTCAACAGCTGCGAAATCTGCGCTATGCTGGAGGCCTGATGTCCATTCAACCAACAGGTCCATTATGAAACCGATTTTCCCGTTGCTGAGCCTCGCACTTCTGACGGCTTGCGTCGCCCCCGACATGCCGGTTGAGGCAGGTCAGGCCGCAAACCCCGCGATCGCCGAAACCCAGTGCCGCAGTGCCGCCGCGAAAGAAGGGCTGACGGTGCAGAACGTCACCGCGTTCCGCGAGGTTACCGGCACCAATGGCCCGTCCGGCCTGTCGGCAGTGATGAAGGTGGGCGGCGCCGCGGCGGGCGAGGCGCGCTGCGATTTCGCGTTTGCCACCGGCAAGGCCACGGTCACGCTTTACTGACGATTGCCCTTGGCCCGGTTTTTCGGCATGAAGGCGCTGTCGGCCCCGTAGCTCAACGGATAGAGCGGTCCCCTCCTAAGGGACAGGTTGCAAGTTCAAGTCTTGCCGGGGTCACCACCGCACGCCTGCTTTCCGGAACGGTCGCGAAAAGAGGCAGGGCCGCAATGGCAGCCCTGCCCCGTACCATTTACAACCAGCAAGGGCGGCCTGACTGACCGCCCATTCCGTTGCTCAGATATTGCCCGCCGCAAGTTCGCTGGCAATGTGATCCGCCTGCCGGATCGCCAGCGCCACAATCGTCAGCGTCGGGTTTTCCGCCGCCCCCGTGGTGAACTGGCTGCCGTCCGAGATGAACAGGTTCGCAATGTCATGGGTCTGGCCCCACTTGTTCACCACCCCATCGGCCGGGTTTTCCGACATGCGGTTGGTGCCCAGGTTATGGGTCGAGGGATAGGGCGGTGTCGGGAACGTACGGGTGGCCCCCACCGCATTGTAAATGGCAATCCCTTGCGCATAGGCGTGGTTGCGCATCGCCACATCGTTGGGATGATCGCTGAAGTGAACGTTGGGTGTCGGCAGGCCGAACTGATCGGGCTGATCTTCGTTCACCGTCACACGGTTGGTTTCTTGCGGCATATCCTCGCCCACGATCCACATGCCCGCCATGTTTTCATAGCTGTCGAGCGCAGTCGTGAATTCACGTCCCCAGCCACCCGGATCAAGGAAAGCCGCCATGAACGGCAGGCCCAGCGCCAGGGTTTCCAGCTCATAGCCGCCGACAAAGCCGCGCGACGGGTCAAGCCGTGCTTCATCCTGCACAATACCCGCCATCGTCGTGCCGCGCCACATCTTCACCGGCTTGTCAAAGACGCCGTAGACCGACCCTGTGACATGCCGCATGTAGTTGCGCCCGACCTGGCCGGACGAGTTGGCAAGCCCATCGGGGAACATCTCGGATTTGGAGTTCAGCAGCAGACGCGGGCTTTCGATGGTGTTGCCCGCAACACAGACGATACGCGCCATCTGGGTCTGTTCGTTCCCGTCGGCATCGAAATAGACCACCGCCGTTACCTTGCCGCTGTCATCGTGCAGGATCTTGGCCACATGGCTGCGTTCGCGCACTTCCAGATTTCCGGTCGCCTCGCCATTTGGAATTTCCGTATAGGCAGCCGACCATTTCGCCCCCCACTTGCAGCCCTGGAAACAGAAACCCGTCTGCTGGCAGGCCATGCGGTTGTCATACGGGTTGGAGTTGATGGCCATGCGCCCGGTGTGGACTTCGGTGTACCCCAATGCCAAAGCACCCTTTTCCAGCACCTTGTAGTTGTTGTTGCCGGGCAAGCCGGGCCGGTCGCCCGTCCGGGTCACGCCCAGCTTGGTTTCCGCCAGATCATACCACGGGGCCATTTCCGCGCCATCGATGGGCCAGTCGAGCAGATTGGCACCTTCGACCGCGCCATAGTTCGTCAGTGCTTTCCATTCATGGTCCTGAAAGCGCAGCGACGCGCCGGCCCAGTGCGTTGTCGTGCCGCCCACGGCCTTTACGATCCACGCGGGCAGACCGCTGAAATCACGGGCCACACGCCAGTCGCCACTGGTCGTGCGCTTGTCCAGCCAGGCCAACTGGCCAAAGCTTTCCCATTCATCGTTGATGTAGTCTTCGGGCAGATAGCGCCCGCCTGCTTCCAGTGCCACAACCTTGACACCCTTTTGCGCCAGCTCATTGGCAAGGGTGCCACCGCCGGCGCCGGTGCCGATGATGACGACAACCGAGTCGTCGGTCAGATCAAATTTCGCAACCATGTTCGTGTCCCCCCTTACAGCCAGTTGATGTCGTCAAAGCCGCGCTCGATGTAGCCGCCCTGGCTAAAGCTTTCGCCCTCATAGCCAAACAGCGGCCAGACGGCCTTTTGGTTGTAAAGTCCGGTCACAAGTCCACCCCGGATGCGCTGGAAGAACGCATTGCTTTCCATGCCGCGCAAAACATCCACACGGTCACGTTCCCAGCCCATCGCCACGTAACTTGCGTGCCCCTTGGCCACCGCCGCCGCGTTCAGTTCGGCAATCCCGGCTTCGATGTCGACGGCCGTTTCCGCCGTGTCATAGCCTTTGACGGCCACCACATAGAATTCGGTGGGCACATGGTCATGCGGATAGATGTCGCGCGCCATCTGCACCAGTGTTGCCATGGCTTCGGGTGTCAGCGCCGTTACCTCGGTGGCCCATGCGGCATCGCTGCCGGCCAGAAACCCTGCCCCCACCATGAATGACGCCCCTGCCGCGACGGACCGCGACAGCAGCTGACGGCGGGTCAGGCCGCGTGTTTCATGTTTTGTCATGTCTTCCCTCCCTGAATTAAGCATTCTGTTCCCGTCCCTCCTCCCAAGGGGCGGGGTCGCGGTCAAAGATAGCGACCGCCGCGTTGCAACACCTCGATCTGGTAACCATCGGGGTCGGCAATGAAGAAGAACCGGGCAAGCACCGTGCCCGCCGGGGCGAAATCCACCAGCTTGC
>JAYSSN010000465.1:0-19222 GCA_043720555.1 Rhodobacterales bacterium
GCGGGGAATATATGGCGCAGCGCGACGCGTGCACCGCCATGGATAGATTTGAAACAATCTACAAGAATCCCCGTCATTGACACAAAGCCGTCCACATACGGACACTCCGCCCCTGTCTTCTGATCTGCAAGGAAGACATCACATCGGACGCTGCCAAAATGTCCCACATCACGCTGTCGATCCGCCCGGTTGTGGCGGAAGACGAACCCGCATGGCGCATGCTTTGGGGGGCCTATCTTGACTACTACGAGACGACAGTTTCGGAGCCGGTCTATACCACGACATTCCGGCGCCTGCTGTCTGGCAAGCGCGAGGAGCCGCATGGCCTGATGGCCTTTGCGGATGGCCGCGCCGTGGGATTGGCCCATTACATCCTGCACCGCACCTGCTGGAAGGTCGAAGAGGTCTGCTATCTGCAAGACCTGTTCACCGCGCCGGATGCGCGCGGGCGTGGCGTCGCCCGGTCGCTGATCGCGGCCGTTTATGCCGCAGCCGATACCGCCGGTACACCTGCGGTCTATTGGCTGACGCAGGAATTCAACTATCGCGGCCGCATGCTGTACGATCAGGTCGGCACGAAATCCCCCTTCATCCGTTACAACAGGGCTGCCTGACATGCGCACCGCTTCACTGATTGCATTGTTTTCCCTCGCAGCCTGCGCCCCTGCCCCGGTGGCACAGGTCACCATGGCACGCCCGACGGCAGATCTTTCAACCGCGTCAGCACCCACCGATCCGGGCTTTGCCGCAATCACCGCGCGCACCGTGTCACGCGGGAACGGCTCGATCGCGCGTGACTATCTTGACCTTGTGTTCCGTATGGAATCGGGCCGCCCGATCGCGGCTTTTTCGCGCTTTGAAGGCCCGATCACCGTCACGCTGACCGGGGCCGTGCCCCCGACCGCCCCCGAAGACCTCGCCCGCGTGCTGTCGCGCTTCCGCACCGAGGCGCGCATCGACGTGCAGGCGACCGATGGCCCCGCATCCATCACTGTCGAGTTTCTGCCGCGCAGCGCCATGCAGGCCGTGGTACCATCTGCCGCGTGTTTTGTCGTGCCGCGGGTGTCGGGCTGGGATGAATATCGCGCCAAACGCAACACGGCGGCACTGGATTGGACAACGGTGCAAGTTCGGGAAAGAGTGGCGGTTTTCGTGCCCTCGGACACCACGCCACAAGAGGTGCGTGATTGTCTGCACGAAGAGCTTGCACAGGCCATGGGGCCGCTGAACGACCTTTACCGCATGACCGACAGCGTCTTTAACGACGACAACTTTCACACCACGCTGACCAGCTTCGACATGCTGGTCCTGCGCACACACTATGCGCCCGAACTCCGCTCGGGGATGACCGAAGCGCAGGTCACCGCCAGCCTGCCCGCGATTTTAGGCCGGCTGAACCCAGGGGGCGGCAACGCGCCCGCGAGCGCCGGTACTACGGATCCGCGCAGCTGGACCCAGGCGATTGAAACAGCACTTGGCCAGCGCGGGTCGAACGCCGCGCGCAAAGCTGCAGCCACCCGCGCCGTCACGATCGCCATGGCCCAGGGATGGCGCGACAACCGCCTGGCGTTCAGCTTTTTTGCCCTTGGCAGGGTGAATGTCGCCACCGACGTTGGCGCGGCCGCCAAAGCCTTTTCCGAGGCCCAGCGCATCTACCAGACGCTGCCCGGCGGGGCTGTCCATGCCGCCCATGTCGACATGCAGATGGCCGCATTCGCGCTGTCCTCGGGCCAGCCGGATCAGGCGATCCGCTATGCCGACCGCGCCATTCCCGTGGTGCGCCAGGCAGAAAATGCGGCCCTTCTGGCCACCCTGCACCTGCTGAAGGCCGAAGCGCTGGATATGGCGGGACGTGGCACCGCGGCACGTGCGCTGCGGCTCGACACTGCCGGCGTCGCGCGGTATGGGTTCGGTTCGGATGCGCAAGTGCGGGCGCGCACGGCAGAGATCTCCGCACTCGCACGGCGTGGCAGCCGGGGCTAAGCCCCGTCCGCGCCAGCGGATCGCGGGAACAGCAGATGATCGTGATTGCAGGTTTGGTGCTGGGTGCCGCCCTCGGGGGTTACACCGCCGCAAAACGCGGCGGCAAGCGGCTGGATATCCTGCAATACGCGGCAGGATTCGGGATCGCGTTCTGCCTGCTGGGTGTGTTCGTGACGATCTTTGTCGAACGCATGGCCACCTGACCCATGTTCGTGCGGTTTTTCGATGCGTTGCGAAAAACCGGCGTCCCCGTCTCCCTGCGCGAATTTCTGGGCTTTCTGGAGGGCATTCAGGCGGGCCTTGCGACCTGTGACGTTGATGGATTTTACCACCTTGGCCGTACCACCATGGTCAAGGATGAACGGTGGCTTGACCGTTATGACCGTGCATTTTCCGAAACATTTCAGGGGCTTGAAAACATATCTTCAGATGATGTCTTAACCGCGCTGGATCTGCCTGCAGATTGGCTAGCGCGCCTGGCCAACAAGCATCTGACGCCCGAAGACCGCGAGGCGATCAAGGCGCTTGGCGGGTTCGACACGCTGATGGAAACCCTGCGCCAGCGCCTGGCTGAACAACAGGGCCGCCATCAGGGCGGATCAAAGTGGATCGGCACCGCAGGTACATCGCCGTTCGGCGCGTTCGGCTATAACCCGGAAGGCGTCCGCATCGGCCAGGACCAAAGCCGCCACCAGCGTGCCGTCAAGGTCTGGGACAAACGGGAATTCCGCAACCTCGACGACACGCGTGAGATCGGCACACGCACCATCAAGCTCGCCCTGCGGTCGTTGCGCAAGTGGGCCCGCGAAGGGGCGGCACAGGAGCTCGACCTCGACGGCACGATCCGCGCCACGGCCCGGCAAGGCTGGCTTGACGTGCAAACCCGGTCTGAGCGTCGCAACGCCGTGAAAGTGCTGATCTTCTTCGATGTCGGCGGCAGCATGGACCCGCACGTCCGCGTCATGGAGGATCTGTTTTCTGCCGCGAAATCGGAATTCCGCACGCTGGAAACGTTTTACTTCCACAACTGCCTTTACGAGTCGGTGTGGCGCGACAACGCCCGCCGCTGGGACGCGCAAACGCCCACATGGGATATCCTGCGCAAATACGGCCCCGACTACCGCGCCCTGTTCATCGGCGACGCCGCGATGAGCCCGTATGAAATCACGCACCCCGGCGGTGCCAGTGAACACTGGAACCCCGAGGCGGGCCAGGTCTGGCTGTCGCGGGCCTGCATCCATTGGCCGCATCATCTGTGGATCAACCCGGTGCCAGAGCCGCAGTGGGGTTACACCCATTCGACCCGGCTGATCCAAGGCATTGTGGACGACCGCATGGTGCCGATGACGCTGGCGGGGCTGACCGCAGGCATCCGCATGCTGCGCTGAGAGGCCGGACCTGACCCGCGCGGCCTCTTGCCGCACCGTCGCCGCGACCCCATGTTCCGGTGATGATCGTGCTCAAATTCCTGCCCGTCCTGCTGCCCATACTTTATGGGCTGCTGATGTATCGCTTCTCGGTCTGGCGCACGAAGGCGATGCTCGACGCGCAATCCACGCCCCTGACCGATCCCGGCATCCTTGCCGAAACCGCAAAATTGGCGCAGGCGCTCGATTTGCTGCGGATCAGCGTCAATGTGTTTCAGATCGCCGCCATCAATGGCCTCGCCGCCCCCGATGGCCGGATCTTTCTGACCTCGGGTTTTCTTGCCAAACACGCGGCGGGCGAGGTGACGGCACAAGAGCTTGCGTCGGTCATCGCGCATGAACTGGGGCACGTCGCACTTGGCCATGCCCGCCGCCGGATGATCGACTTCACCGGGCAGAACGCCGTTTTCGTGATGCTGTCGGCGGTCCTGAATCGCTTTGTGCCCGGCCTTGGCATCTGGATTGCCAACGTCATTTCCAGCGCCCTTGCCGCCCGGCTGTCGCGCCGCGATGAGTTCGAGGCAGATGCTTATGCGTCGGCCCTGCTGATCAAGGCCGGGATCGGGACCGGCCCGCAAAAGTCACTGTTTGACAAACTGGGGGGGCTCACGGGCAACCGCGCCGCGGGTGTCCCCGCCTGGCTGATGAGCCATCCCAAAACCGCCGATCGCATCGCTGCCATCACCGCGAACGAGGTGGCATGGCGCGCATAGGGCGGGCCATCGTGCCGGTCGCGCCGATCCGGGCGCTGTGACAAACCCTTGCGGCCCGGCGCGCCCTCTATTGATCGGCATCCATCGCCTTGCCAAGTTTCGGCAATCCCGCCCGTTTCAGAAAGCCCCGCAGGGTCCGCGTCTCGCCCGTTGCGGTCGCGGCCAGCGCCTTGGCCCGCATCACCGCGCGCGTCACCGGCCCGGCATCCATCGACCACAGCTGCCATAAAAAGCCGTCGGGATCACGCCGTGCGATCCCCTCGGCGGCCAGCACGTGACGTGGAAAATCCATTGCGTTGAATGTCACGATTGCATCGGCATGGCCCACAATGGCGGATGCCAGCACGTGCACGTCGTTGGGGTCCGGCAGTTGTAACCGCGCCTCCGCCGTCGTCGTTTCCCGCACCATCGCTCGCGGGAAAGCGCTTTTGATCAGGGCGACAGCACCGCGCGCTTCGATCTCGGCCGCCGGGCCCAGTTTGCGCGTTGCCCGTGCCCATTCCTCCAGGATGCGCTCTGACCACAGGGGTTCAAACTGCCCCTCGGCCGCCACGCCCAGCAGAATATCCCGCAATGCATGCGGATAAAGCACGCACGCATCGAGGACGACTTTCACCCGTCCAGCCGGAAGAACAGCGCCTTGAGATACGCACTTTCCGCCAGCTGCGGCAGCATCGGATGGTCGGGCCCCGCGAACCCTGTATGCAGCAACTGCGCCCGGCGCCCGCCGCGGCCGATGCCTCGGCCGCAGGCGTTGCGAAATGCCGCAAGATCCACCGCATGACTGCACGAACACAAGCCCAGATATCCCCCCGGAGCGACCAGCGCCGCCGCGAGCCGCGCCACCCGCTCATAGGCCCGCAGACCAGCCTCAAGGGCTGGTTTGGCGGGCGCGAACGCTGGCGGATCGCAGACCACTACGTCAAAAGGCGCAGCACCTTCTGCGGCCAGTTTCTCCAGAATTTCAAAGGCGTCGCCTTGCCGCACATCGAACCGGTCGGCAAAACCCGACGCGTGCGCACCCTTTGCCGCCAGCGCCAGGGCGGGCGCACTGGCATCCACCGCAAGCGCCGACACCGCGCCCGCCGCAAGCGCCGCCAACCCGAAGCCGCCGACATGGGCAAATACATCCAGAACCCGCGCCCCGCGTGCCAGCCCCGCCGCAAAAGCATGATTGGGCCGCTGGTCAAAGAACAGCCCAGTTTTCTGGCCACCCATCACGTCAGCCATGTAAATGGCCCCGTTCATTGGCACGGTGATCGGCCCGCTGGCCGTGCCCGCCATCAGAACCGTCTCTTCTGAAAGGCCCTCCAACCCACGCGAGCGGCCCATTGCGTTCTTCACGACATGGGTCACGCCCGTTACCGTGCACAGCGCTGACATCAGCGCATCAAGATGCGCCTCGGCCCAGGCAGCATTGGGTTGTATGACGGCCGTATCGCCAAAGCGGTCGATCACGATACCCGGCAGTCCATCGGCCTCGGCGTGAACCAGCCGATAAAACGGGTCCGAATACAGCCGGCTGCGCAAGGCGAGCGCGCGTTCGATGCGCAGGGCAAACCAGTCCGCGTCAATCTGCGCCGCGATGTCGCGGTCCAGCATCCGCGCGATGATCTTGGACTTCGTGTTGACCGTGACCAGCCCCAAAGGCCGCCGATCAGCGTCTTCCAGCACCGCCAGGGCACCGGGGATCAGGCCTTGGGTGCGCCGGTCGGTGACCAGCTCATCGGCATAGACCCAGGGAAAGCCATGGCGGATCGCGCGCGCCTCGGCCTTTGGTTTCAGGCGCACGACCGGGCGGCCATGCGTGGCCTCGGGCGCATCTTCAGCGGGGGGAATGGACAAAGGGGTGGTCATCATGACCACCCCTCTACATCACTTCGGTCGCCTGTAAAACGCTCAGTTCGCCACAAGTACCGGCGCGGGTTCCGTCGGCAGTGCCGCATACCCGACCGGCTGCGAGAGTTCGCGCTTGAACACCTCCACCAGTCGTTCCACGATCACCACCCGCTGGGTGCGACCTGCGTTGTCTTCGGCCACCGCACGGCTGCCACCAACGGCGGGCGTGTCGGCAACGACTTCCCGCGGGCCTTCGACAATCGCCCCCGTTACCGCATCGCGCACGGTCATGGTGAATCTGAGCGAATGCACACCGCCCACGGTGTAGCGGGTCTTTTCGGTGACACTGTGAAAGCGGCTGACGTTGACATCGACAATCACGCCCGGCCCGGTTGTCATGTTGCCTGTGGCCGAGTTCAGTGCGTCAAAGAAAATTTTCCGGACCTGCTGATGACGATTGCCCGCAGGTTCGCCGCGCCAGACGATATCGGCGAGCGGATAGAATACGTTGGCCTCGGAAGCGCGCAGGTCGGACGACACTGCAACGCGCACATCCTGCACCGCATAATTTGGCCGCAACATCACGGGACGTGCCGCCAAGCTGGCTTCGCCCCGCGTTGCCAGTGTCAACCCATCGCCCCGGTCCGCCAGACCACGCGAGGCCGACTCAGGCCGTCCACACGCCGTCAGCGTCAGGCCGATGACCACGATTCCCAAATAACGGACGGCACTCATGCTCTCATCCTCCAGGGGATCAATCCGATGTCCCTGCACTTTTTTTGCGCGCCGATTGTGGCCAGATTGGGAAAAATACTAATCAAACTTTGGATTTTTTGGCGCTTGTGGGCTAAAATCAGGACAATGTGCCATGGCGCATCCACTGCGGGCGCCCGCCGCATTCCAAAAGCCGGATGGCCCGAACTGCTGTTGTTAGCGCTAACGGCTTCTGATATGCCGCGTTGAAGTCACCCTGGAAGGCCAGCACCCCATGTCCTTGAACGCCACGATCGCCCGCATCACCGACCGTATCCGTGAAAGGTCGCGCGACAGCCGCAGTACCTATCTGGACCGGATGGCGCGCGCCGCCGCAGCGGGGCCGGCGCGCAGCCATCTGTCATGCGGCAATCAGGCGCATGCCTACGCCGCCATGGGTGATGACAAAAATGCGCTCGCCACGGGGCGGGCGCCCAATATCGGGATCATCACGGCTTATAACGACATGCTGTCGGCGCATCAGCCGTTTGAGCACTACCCCGATCTGATCCGCGCCGCAGCCCGCAAGGCCGGCGCCACGGCGCAGGTGGCGGGCGGGGTGCCCGCAATGTGTGATGGCGTCACCCAAGGCCAGGCCGGGATGGAGTTATCGCTGTTTTCCCGCGATGTGATTGCCCTCGCGGCAGGCGTGTCGATGAGCCACAACACCTATGATGCTGCCCTTTACCTTGGCGTTTGCGACAAGATCGTGCCGGGACTGGTCATGGCGGCGGCCACGTTCAGCCATGTCCCCAGCATCTTCGTGCCGGCAGGCCCGATGACCTCCGGCCTGCCGAATGACGAAAAGTCCCGTGTCCGCAATGCGTTTGCGACGGGTGCCGCAGGGCGCGAGGCGCTGATGGCAGCCGAGATGGCAAGTTATCATGGTCCCGGCACCTGCACCTTCTATGGCACCGCCAATACCAACCAGATGCTGATGGAATTCATGGGCCTTCATCTGCCGGGCGCCAGCTTCATCCATCCCGGCACGCCGCTGCGTGACGCCCTGACCACCGCCGCAGTGGAACATGCCGCCGCAATCACCGCGCTTGGCAACACATATCGCCCGGTGGGCGAAATTCTGGATGAGCGGGCCTTTGTGAACGGGCTCGTCGGACTGATGGCAACGGGCGGGTCAACCAACCTTGTGCTGCATCTGCCGGCCATGGCACGTGCCGCGGGCATCATGCTGGATCTGGAGGATTTCGCCGACGTTTCGGCCGTCGTGCCGCTGATGGCCAAGGTCTATCCCAATGGCCTTGCGGACGTGAACCACTTCCACGCGGCGGGCGGACTGCCGTACATGATCGGCCAGCTGCTGGACGCAGGCCTGCTGCACCCCGATGTCAAGACGATCATGGGCGACGGGCTGGAGATGTACCGCCAGGAACCCAAGCTGCGCGACGGCACGCTCGCCTGGGAAGGTGGTCCGGCCAACAGCATGAACGAGAAAATCCTGCGCCCCGCAGGCGATCCGTTCGCTGTGACCGGCGGGTTGAAGCAGCTGACGGGCAATCTGGGGCGCGGGGTCATCAAGGTCTCGGCCGTGGCACCCGAACGTCACCTGATCGAGGCGCCGTGCCGCATCTTCCACGATCAGAATGCGGTCAAGACGGCGTTCAAGGCAGGCGAGTTCACGACCGACACGATTGTCGTTGTGCGCTTTCAGGGGCCGCAGGCGAATGGCATGCCGGAACTGCACTCGCTGACGCCCACCCTGTCTGTGCTGCAGGACCGCGGGCTGAAGGTGGCGCTTGTCACCGACGGGCGCATGTCGGGCGCGTCGGGCAAAGTGCCCGCCGCAATCCATGTCAGCCCCGAGGCCGCCTGCGGCGGTCCCCTCGCGCGCCTGCGCGACGGTGATGTGGTGCGCCTTGATGCGGATGCGGGCACGCTGACAGCGCTTGTCCCCGACTTCGACACCCGCACGCCGGTGGTTGCTGATCTGTCGGGCAATGCGCATGGTACCGGGCGCGAACTGTTCGAGGTCTTCCGCAGGAACGCAGGGCCCGCCACCACCGGGGCGGCGCTTGTGGTCTGATAACGCCGGCGTCGCCCGTGCGGCGGCGTTGACACTTTCTGGCCTTCGGCGAGGATATTTTAACCAGTAAGAAAGGAATAGCAGGGCAATCTGATGTTACGGTACAGGCGGGGACGCCGATGACCGTCCAGTGAGAAAGCGCCCCACCTCTGTCGTGAAAGCGGCTGACGGTGGGGCGCCCACTGAAAATGCCCTTTCTTACTGGTTAAAATATCCTCGCCGAAGGCTCCCGCACCCACCATCCGGCAGAACGCCCGGAACCAAGGAGCCGACCATGACCCCCGCCGAACAATCCCGCGCTGCCGAAGCAATCTGCCGCCTTGCGCCCGTCGTGCCGGTCCTGGTGATCGACGATCTCGCCCATGCCGGGAAGCTGGCCGAGGCGCTGGTGGCGGGCGGTCTGCCTGCACTCGAGGTCACGTTGCGCACGCCCGTGGCCTTGGATGCAATCCGCGTGATGGCCGAAGTACCGGGGGGCCGGGTCGGGGCGGGTACGCTTCTGACGCCTGCGGATGTGAAGGCGGCCAAGGCGGCGGGCGCGACGTTCGGCGTGTCGCCAGGTGCCACGGAACGCCTGCTTGACGCCTGTGCGGAACATGAATTGCCGCTGCTGCCGGGGGCGGTCACGGCGACGGAAATCATGATATTGCTGGAAAAGGGCTATACGGTGCAAAAGTTCTTTCCGGCCGAGCAGTCGGGCGGGGCGGCTTTTCTGAAATCCATCGGATCGCCCATTCCGCAGGTGACGTTCTGCCCGACCGGCGGCATCAGCCTGACGAATGCCCGCGATTATCTGGGCCTGTCCAACATCGTGTGCGTCGGTGGCAGCTGGGTGGCCCCCAAGGCGGCCATGGCGCGGGGCGATTGGGCCGCGATCACCGCCCTTGCGGCCGAAGCGGCAGCCCTACGCTAATCCCCGACCCGTGCGGCACGCCCGCCGCGTCTGCGGGGGGGGGCGGCGGCGGCGGTCATGCCGTCGCGCAGGACCTCGGTCATCGGGTGATCGGGTGCTGCCGTGGCATAGTGGTTCAACACCACCTGCACGGCCACCGGGATTGGCGCATCGACCGGCAGGCTCAGCGCCCAATCCAGAAAGATGGACCGGCATTCCCCCGCGGTGATGCCTGCGATGGCATAGCTCTCGCGGATCAGCCCCTTGGGGTCGGCTTCAGTCAGTTGCATCGCCATTCCCCTGTAGCCCTGCCAAACGGTCGATCACCGCGGCTGCATCCTGCGCCGCCGCGATCAAGGCCGCCGATAATGCGGCGGCGTCTGCGTATCCGGTCTGCCGCAACAAGAACCCCATGGCCCCTTGCCCCAGCTTGTCCGGCGCTGCCGACAGCAGACGCAGCCCCGCCTGCATCCGCCAGAACAGCTGATGCGCCCGGCCCAGCACCGCAGCGTCGTTATCGCCAAGGATGCCATGCGCCGCTCCTGCCTGAAGTTGCGCCGCCGTCGCCCTGACCGCCGATCCCGACATCAGCGCCAGCATCTGTGCGGCAAGATCAATGTCCAGCAGGCGGCCCGGCCCCAGCTTGACCTCGAACAGGCCCGTACCGGGGCGCATGTCGGCCAGACGGTCACGCATCGCCGCGACATCGGCGCGCACGGTGGCCCCCTGCCCTTTGCGGGCGATCAGTCCGCGCCGGAACGCCTCCAGATCAGCGCCCAGTACGGCATTCCCCGCGACCACCCGCGCGCGTGTCAGGGCCAGATGTTCCCATGTCCAGGCCTCGGTATCCTGATAGGTCCGGAAGGATTGCCACCCGGTGGCCACCGGTCCCTGCCGCCCCGACGGGCGCAGGCGCATGTCCACCTCGTAAAGCCGCCCTTCGGCCATGCGGGCAGTCAGCGCCGTGACAAGACTTTGCGTCAGCCGCGCAAAATAGCTGCGGGTCGCCAGCGGGCGGGGGCCGTCGGACACATCAACCCCCGGCGCATCGTAGATCACGATCAGGTCGAGGTCAGAGCCTGCGTTCAGCAGTCCTGCCCCGAGGCTGCCCATGCCCAGTACCACCGCGCCGCGCCCCGGCATCGGCCCATGCTTGCGCGCAAAATCCGCCACCACCGCCGGGAACAGGCCGGCAAGAGTAGCATCGGCGAGGTCCGCGTATTGCTGTGCCGCCTCGAACGCATCGATCAGTCCGCGCAGGTGATGCACGCCAATGCGGAAATGCCATTCCTTCTGCCAGATCCGCGCCGCCGCGAGCCGCGCTTCATAGTCGGTGGCGTCGTCAAGGATCGTCGCAAGCGCCTTGAGCAGACCACCCTGCCCCGGCCAGGCTTCAAAAAAGCTGCCGCCGATCACTGCGTCCAGCACGCGGGCGTTGCGCGCAAGATAGCCCGCCAGCGCCGGTGCCGTGGCCGCGATGTCGATGATCAGGTCGACCAGGCTCGGGTTTGCCTCGAACAGCGCGAAAAGCTGCACACCCGCCGGCAACCCGGCAAGGAAACCATCCAGCGCCACCAGCGCCTCATCGGGGTTTGCCGACTGTTGCAGACGGCCCAGCAGCATCGGCGCGAGCCGGCGGAAAATGGTCTGCGCCCGGTCAGAACGCAAGGCGGGGTAGGACGACCAGCCGTTGACAATGGCCCGCGCGCCATCCGACAGATCAGGGGTGGGTTCGCCCGCGGGACCGGGCGCAAAGAAGCCTTCCGTCAGGCCATTCACAGCGTGCAGCCGCGCAATCAGACCCGCACGAAAGCCCGGCTCGTCCTGCCCCATGAATGCGGCAATCCGGGCGACACCGGTGGCGGTTGTGGGCAGGGCATGGGTCTGCGCATCGCCAACCATTTGCAGGCGATGCTCCAGCATGCGGTGGGCGCGGTAGTTCTGCGTCAGGGATTCGGCCACGTCCGCGGGAACCCAACCCTTTTCGGCCAGCCGCGCCAGCCCCCCCACCGTGGTGCGGTCACGCAAGGACGGGTCGCGCCCGCCTGCGATCAACTGCCGGGTCTGGGTGAAGAACTCGATCTCGCGGATACCACCCAGCCCCAGCTTCAGATCATGCCCTTCGACCGCAATCGTGTGCAATCCGCGATGGTCACGGATCCGCAGGCGCATGTCATGGGCATCTTCGATCGCCGCGAAATCAAGGTGTTTGCGCCAGACAAACGGCGTCAGTGCCTGCAAGAAGCGCGCGCCCGCCGCAATATCGCCGCCGCAGGGGCGCGCCTTGATATAGGCGGCACGCTCCCATGTGCGTCCGACGCTTTCGTAATAGCTTTCCGCCGCCGCCATCGACAGGCAGACCGGGGTCACGCTCGCATCCGGGCGCAGGCGCAGGTCGGTGCGAAAGACGTAGCCGTGATCGGTGATATCGGACAGCAGCGATGCCATCCGGCGGGTCACGCGGATGAAGGCGGCGCGGGCCTCGGCCTCCACCCCGTGATAGCGGGTGTCGTCGAACAGACAGATCAGGTCGATGTCAGAGGAATAATTCAACTCGCCCGCGCCCATCTTGCCCATGGCAAGGGCCACCATGCCCGCACCCGTCGCCGCATCGCCGGGCGAGGCCCCCGGCAGCTTGCCCCGGCGGATCTCATCGGCCACCAGCGCGCTGATTGCGGCATCAACGGCGTGGTCGGCCAACGCCGTCAGCGCGCCCGTCACCTGTTCCAGCGACCACACCCCGCCCAGATCGGCAAGAGCGACAAACAGGGCCGTCCGCCGCTTGGCCTGACGCAAGGCGGGGCCAAGGGCATCGCTTGCCATGCCTGCAAACGCACCAAGAAGTGCGGACATCACAGTATCGGGATCAAGCGCTACTGCCCCGCGCAGCCATTCGCCCTCTTTGCGCAGCAGCCCGGCCAGATAGGGGCTGCACCCCGCAGTGCCTTCGATCAGGTTGGCCAGTTCGGGGGGCAGATCGGCAAACGCGGCGCGCGCCTGGGCCCCCGCCGCGGGGTCATGGGCAAACGGGCTGCGGATCAGGCGGGTGGCAAAGACGGTCATGCGGCCAAACTGGGCCGAAGACCCCGGATTGGCAAGCGGATGTCGGTGTCATGCTGCCCCGGGTCGCATGGGCGATCAGGACCGGGCAAAACCGATGTGCGGCCCCCGTCGGATCTTATTTTCAGCCGGACTTCGTCAACTTCACGCATATGAGTCATAGGGTTACCCGATATCTGCAAGCGTTCGTTCGCGACCGCGAACGCGATGGCGCCACCACCCCGCCATTGCCGCCACCGCGCCCTGGATGTGCCCCCTCAGCAAGAAATTGACACATCTTTCCAATGCATTACCTCCGCATGCGGTGAATTATGTAAAATATGTTAACATCGCCTCTTGATCGCAACCACAGCCATATGCATCTTGTCTCATGTGAAACGCATTCACATCAACCGTCACCGGGAGTTTGCAATGTACCAAGCCGACCCGTCACCCGTCGCCTACTCCAATGGCGGCCGAAACTGGTTCCGCCGCGCCGAAGACTGGCTCGATGCGCGGGGCCGCACTGCCTGGATCATCGCAATGGTTCTGGGCTTCATCGTCTTCTGGCCCGTGGGCCTTGCCCTGCTGGCCTACATGATCTGGGGAAAGCGCATGTTCACCACGTCTTGCAGCACGCACAGGAACGAATGCCGTGGCCGCTGGGCCACCAGGATGGACCGGACGGGCATGTCGGGCGGGCGCCATGGCTCCAGCGGCAATGCCGCCTTTGACGCCTACAAGACCGACATGCTGCGTCGGCTGGAAGAAGAACAGACCGCGTTCGAGGCGTTCCTGCAGCGTCTTCGCGACGCAAAGGACAAGTCGGAATTCGACGCCTTCATGGAGGACCGCGCCCGCAGCACCCGCGAGGGTGGCACGGATTCCGCGCCAAAGGCCGATCCCGATGGCCCAAAGCCCGGCGACTATTGATCGCCACGGCCAGCAGACAACGGCCCCGCCCCCGGAAAGGCGGGGCCTTTTCATGCGCCCTGCGGCCACCGGGGCCGAAACAGCCGGTCCCCAAAGACGGTGCTTGGCGATGGCTGCAGGGCTTGCTAACCTGCCGGGGTATCAACAGTTTATCGATCCATGCGCCACACCCTTCCGATCGCGCCCCAGTTCTATGTGACGGCTCCACAGGCCTGCCCCTATCTTGAGGGCCGGATGGAAAGAAAGCTGTTCACCGCGCTGCAAGGCGATCATGCGCAGCGCCTGAACGATACGCTGTCCAAGCAGGGCTTCCGGCGCAGCCAGAATGTGCTGTACCGCCCGTCCTGCGCCGAGTGTTCGGCCTGCTTGTCCGCCCGCATCCGTGTGGCCGATTTCGTACCGGCCCGCACCCACAAGAAGATCCTGCGGCGCAACGTGGATATGGTGCGCAACGCCACCTCGCCCTGGGCGACCGAAGATCAGTTCAACCTGTTCCGCCGTTACCTTGATGCACGCCATGCTGATGGCGGCATGGCCGACATGGATATCTTTGAATTCGCCGCCATGATCGAGGAAACGCCGGTGAAAAGCCGTGTGATCGAATATCTGCGCCCGGCGAAAGGCGGCACACCCGCGCTTGCCGCCGTGTGCCTGACGGATGTGTTCGATGATGGCCTCAGCCTCGTCTATTCGTTCTACGATCCCGATCTGCCCGAACGCAGCCTCGGTACGCAGATCATTCTGGATCACGTCGAGATCGCGCGTGAGGCGGGGCTGCCCTATGTCTACCTTGGCTATTGGGTGCCCGGCAGCCGCAAGATGGGCTACAAGGCGGGCTTTGCCGCGCTGGAGATTTACAAGGCGGGCCAGTGGCAGGATATCGGTGATCCCGCCGATCACCGGGCCGAACTGCACCCCCTGTCGGTCGATCCGATTGCCGAACAGGTGGCGCGCATCAACCTGCCGGACACCCGCGCGGCGAGGGACTGATGCGGATTGCGGCCCTGTCGCTGGTGGTGCCCGACTACGAGGCGGGGATTGCGTTTTATGTCGGCGTGATAGGCTTTACCCTGATCGCAGATATCGATCAGGGTCCTAAACGCTGGGTCGCGGTGCAGGCGCCGGGCGGCGGAGCGCAGCTGATACTGGCACGGGCCGGGAACGACGCACAGCGCGCTGTGATCGGCGGGCAGGGCGGTGGGCGGGTGTGGCTGTTTCTGGAAACCGATGATTTCGCGCGCGACCATGCGGCGATGCTGGCCGCCGGCGTGACGTTTGAAGAACCGCCGCGCGACGAACCCTATGGCCGCGTCGCCGTCTGGCGGGATCCTTTTGGCAATCGCTGGGATCTGATCCAACGTGCGACGGCCTGACCTGCCGGCCTTGGGCCTGCCTTGCATGACTGGTCGCCTGCAGCGGGCACCACGCGCCTGCCCATGCCTCAGGTCGCGCGCCACGTCTGATCGCAAACCACTGAAACCCCTTACACATTTTCATCAACGTTCGCGGGGTGGTCGCAGGTCATCGCAGAGGGGTGGATACCCCTTGCGTCATCCCTGATTGACATGGGGCGCGCCCGTTGCCGGACGCGCCCCACCGTTCAGCCCGATCAGATCAGGCGATGACCGCGCCGTCGTCCCGCGTGATTGCAATGATCGTGGAACGCGGCAGACCGCTTTGTTCAGGAAAGCTGCCGCCCGGATGCTGGATGCCCACAAAGATCGTGCGACGGTCAGACGAGACGGTGAACCCGGTGACTTCCGCCCCGAGCGGCCCGGTCATGAAGCGCGCGATCTCGCCGGTCACGGGGTTGCCGACCAGCATCTGGTTGTTGCCCTGCCCTGCGAAGTCGCCCTCGTTGGAATCCTCGCCATCGGTCTGGATCCACAGCATGCCGTTATTGTCGAACATCATCCCGTCGGGCGAGTTGAACATGTTGCCGGCATTGATGTTGGCCGACCCCGCATAGGCATCCTGATGCACGCTCGGATTGCCCGCCATCACGAAGATGTCCCATGCAAAGCTGTCTGATGCATGATCCTCGTCCGCCGGGTACCAGCGCACGATCTGGCCATATTCATTCTTGTCGCGCGGGTTGGGACCGCCCGCCGGAGTGGCGTCTCCGCCGGCATTCGGCTCGACCCCGCGGTCCGAATTGTTGGTCAGCGCGACATAGGCCTCGATCGCGACCGGGTTGACCGCCACCCATTCGGGGCGGTCCATGGTTGTCGCCCCCACGGCAGAGCCTGCCTGACGGGTGTGGATGCAGATCATCGCGCTGTCCATGCCCGTCGCTTCGGGGGTCAGGGCCAGCCACTCGCCTGTCATGTCATCGGCGAACCTGGCCACGTGAAGCTGGCCTTCGGTCAGCAGCGTCGAGGTATCACCGCCCACCACATAGGCGTCGCGGCTGACCCATTTATACAGGAACTCACCGCGTTCATCATCGCCAAGGTAGACCACGACACGGCCATCGCGGGCGATGACAAGGGCGGCGTTTTCATGTTTGAAGCGGCCGAGTGCCGTGTGCTTCACCGGGACGGATGCCGCATCTGACGGGTCGATTTCCACGATATAGCCAAAGCGGTTCGGCTCGTTCGGAGTTTTGGAGATGTCAAAGCGCGCATCGAACAGCTCGTACCCATAGCGGCCTTCGAGGCCCACGCCATAGCGCGCGAACGCGGGATCAACGGCAAGGTCGGCAACCGTGGACCCGAAGTAGCCGTTGAAGTTTTCCTCGCAGGTCAGGTACGTCCCCCAGGGTGTCTTGCCCGAGCCGCAGTTGTTCATGGTGCCCAGCACCGCAGTGCCACTCGGATCGGCTGCGGTCTTCAGCAGGTCATGGCCAGCCGCGGGGCCGGCCAGCGTCATGGGTGTGCGGTGCGTGATGCGGCGGTTGTAGGGGCTGTCCAGCACGATCTCCCAGCCGTTCGCACCCTGCGCCACTTCCATCACGGCGACGCCCTGGGCGTTCTGCAACAGCATCATGTCATCGGCATTCTGCGGCATGCCATCGGGGCGGCCCGGCAGGTTTTCGTCAAGGTTCGCGTATTCGTGGTTGACCGCGATGATCTGGCGGCCTGCGATGTTGAACAGCTCCATCCCATCGGTATTCTCGCCAAAAGCGCGTTCCTGCCCGGCGGCGGTCACGCCGCTTGTCGCATCGAAGGCAGGGGCATCAGAGAACAGCGGCTGGCCCCATTTGGCCACGGGCTGCCAGGAATAGCCGTCGGGCACATGGACCGTGGCATCGGTGGCAACCGGGATCGGCGTGAATGCAAAGCGCGACGCCGCAGCCTGCGCGCGGGCAGACCCTGTACCCAGCAGCGTGCCCATCGCGGCCGCCGCCGACCCCAACGCCAGCACACCCAGAAAACCGCGTCGTGACATCGCGCGGGCAACCACGCGGTCAAACTCCTGCACGGCGGGGCGGGGGTTTCTGAGTTCATCAAAGTCGTCAAACGACAGCGAACGAACGTCGATATCTTTCATGTCTGGCTCCATCTGGCTGGCCCCCGGCGGATCGGGGCGGGCGTGTGCGGCGGGATGGCCGCGTCGGAACGGGGCTATGACGGCGATGTCACATCAGCTTGACGGAAGGGTAACAGTTATACGACACGCGCTCGCCTGACGAAAAGTCGCACCCCCCCCCGGCCCCTGCACATCGTGCCCGCCGCGGATGACCGGGCGGGCGGCCACGCGCCTGGCAGGCGTGGCGCCGCGGATCGCGGGGCCGTGCTGATGGCGGGCACCGGCGGATCACTGTATGCCATCGGCTGAACGCCGCTTGCGGGATTCGATCAGGATGCGGTGAAAGTTCCACATTCACAGCGCTGTCAGGTAAATATTTCCGAATATTGCGTTTATGCCCCCGCATCTGTAATAAAAATCCAAAAAACACCAGAGTCTGCGACATTTTCTGTTTGCAATTCCGGTTGACGCCCGCCATATCCCTTCCTAATGTTCCGTCTGAACCCAAGGGAGCGGCTTATGGCCCTTATTCTTGTCATTGTAGGAAGGACGCGCATGGGCCGGTAACGGTTGACCCCATCAGGTTCCCATGCGCCCCCGATTAACCACCGGGGGCTTTTTGTTGCGCGAAGGAGAGAGCGAAAAATGACACGTCAGATGACCGGTGCAAGAATGGTCGTGCAAGCCCTGAAGGATCAGGGTGTCGAGGTGGTCTTTGGCTATCCGGGCGGCGCAGTGCTGCCGATCTATGACGAGATCTTTCAGCAAAATGACATTCGCCACATCCTTGTGCGCCACGAACAGGGTGCGGTTCACATGGCCGAGGGCTATGCCCGCTCGACAGGCAAGCCGGGGGTTGCGCTGGTCACGTCGGGGCCGGGTGCGACGAACGCGGTGACGGGTCTGACCGACGCGCTGATGGACAGCATTCCGATCGTCGTGCTGTCGGGTCAGGTGCCGACTTTCATGATAGGTACGGACGGCTTTCAAGAGGCCGATACCGTCGGCATCACACGGCCCTGCACCAAGCATAACTGGCTGGTCAAGGACACGGCAAAACTGTCCGAAACGCTGCATCAGGCGTTTCATGTGGCGATGAAGGGCCGTCCCGGCCCGGTGCTGGTGGATATTCCCAAGGACGTGCAGTTCGCCACGGCGGATTACACGACGATGGAGGCTGCGCGCGTGTCGCATTACCAGCCCAAAACGGTGGGCGACCCTGACCAGATCGCCCGTCTGGTCGAAATGATGGAAACCGCCGAACGCCCGCTGTTCTACACGGGTGGCGGCGTCATCAATTCGGGGCCCGAGGCGAGCCGTTTGCTGCGTGAACTGGTGGCGGGCACGAACTTTCCCATCACCAGCACGCTGATGGGGTTGGGGTCGTACCCTGCGTCCGGCAGAAACTGGCTGGGGATGCTGGGGATGCATGGCCTGTATGAGGCCAACCTCGCGATGCATGGCTGCGATCTGATGATCAACGTCGGCGCCCGCTTTGATGACCGCATCACCGGGCGGATCAAGGATTTCAGCCCGCATTCGCGCAAGGCGCATATCGACATCGACCCGTCATCCATCAACAAGGTGGTCCGCGTGGACGTGCCGATCGTGGGCGACGTGACCGAGGTGCTGCGCGAGGTGCTGCGGCAGTGGAAGGCGCGGGGGTCCAGGACCCATCAGGCCGGCCTCGCGCAGTGGTGGGCCCGGATCACCGAGTGGCGGGCGGTGAAGTGTCTGACCTACAAGAACTCCACCACCGTCATCAAACCGCAATACGCGTTGGAACGGCTGGAGGCGCTGACCAAGGGCATGGACCGCTACATCACCACCGAAGTGGGTCAGCACCAGATGTGGGCAGCCCAGTTCCTCGGGTTTGAAGACCCCAATCGGTGGATGACAAGTGGTGGCCTGGGCACCATGGGCTACGGCCTGCCCGCCAGTATCGGCGTGCAGATCGCGCACCCCGATGCGCTGGTCATCAACGTGGCAGGCGAGGCGTCATGGCTGATGAACATGCAGGAAATGGGCACGGCCATGCAGTTCCGCGCGCCGGTCAAGCAGTTCATCCTGAACAACGAACGCCTTGGCATGGTGCGCCAGTGGCAGGAACTGCTGCATGGTGAGCGGTATT
>JAYSSN010000466.1:0-19213 GCA_043720555.1 Rhodobacterales bacterium
ATCGGGCTGATCGGCTTTGCGGGCCGTGATCTTGCCACGCGGGCCGCACCGCCTGCGCTGTCCAACATGCAGCTTGGTGTCGTGGGATTTGCCATGCTCACCCTCGCAGGGGGGGTCATTCTGGTGGTGAATGGCGACTACCGGATGCCGTCCGCCACCGCACTTGGCCTTGTGCTGGCCGCCACGGCGTTTGGCGTGGTGGCCTATGCGTCACTGACCGCCGCCATGCGGACGGGCGAGGTCTCTGCCGTCACCCCGTTTCGCTATACCCGGCTGCTGTTCGCACTGATACTTGGCATGACGATCTTTGCCGAACGTCCCGACACACTGACGCTGCTGGGCAGCGCCGTCGTGGTGGCAAGCGGCATCTACGTGTTGACCCAGAACCGCCGTTCTGATTCGCGGGCGTCAGATTAAAAATATGAATTAAAACAGATATCTGGTTAACCAGACATAAACGCCCGCGCGTTTTGGCGACACCGGGCACGCGCAACCCACAGGTGTTTCCGCCACCTCACCAGTGCCATGTCAGTGCCTTTGGTATGACGAATAAACGGCAGAATTCCGGTGCTGGCTGGGCGCAAGGTCGGACCGGCCGCCACAAGATTTAACACCGAAAGGCTACATCATGTTCCACGTCGACTTTGCCCGCAGCGCCGCCACACCCGTCGTCCCCGCCAACTGTGCTGCGATGCGGGTGGGCAGCGGCATCCTGGCCGCCACGCAGATCGAAACGCAGACCGGCTGGCAGCCCGCCGAAACCCTGCGTCTGGGTGACCGTGTTTATACGGTGGACGGCGGCCTCGCCGCGGTGCTGGGGCTGGACCGCCAATGGATCACCCCGCAGGCACAAGTGGATCTGGTGCATGTCCCCGGCGGCGTGATCGACAACACCAGCGATCTGCACCTGCTGTCGGACCAACATGTGCTGATCGACACGCTGGGCGATGCGATGCTGCCGGATGTGGCCCTTGTGCTGATCCCGGCGACCGCCCTTGTCGGCTGGCGCGGCATCCGGCGCGTGGCACTGACCCACCCTCTCGAGGTGATTACCCCATGGTTCGCCGCCGAAGAAATCGTCTATGCCAACGCGGGCACCATGCTGCACTGCCCCGGCATCATGCAGCGCGAACCCGGCGCATTGGCCAGCGATTTCAACCGCCTTGATCTGCGGCAGGCCGCAGCCCTGCTGGCCCGGCTGAATGGCGATCCGTCCGAGGGGGCCGACCTGCGGCGCGTTGCCTAGCCACGCCTACTCGGTATCGCTGCGCTGTAACGCCTCGACCTGCCCCAACCGGACGTGGCGCAGCGCCTCGACCAGAAGCGCTGTCAGCAGCCCGAAGTTCAGCAGCCCGTTGGCCGCCGCCATCCCCGCCAGCAGCCGCCACTCCTTTGGCAAAAGGACGTCGCCAAAGCCGATCGTCGTGTAGGTGACGCTGGCGAAATAAACCGCCTCTTCCAGCGTCGGAAAAATTCCCAGCAACACAAAGGCCCCGGCCCAGATCCAGATCCCCGCAGTAATGACCCCCAGCACCCACAGCGAGATGCCGACAATCAGCATCACCAGCTTGGGCCGGTGCGGCTCACGCATCAGCCAGCGCTGCCAGCGCTGAAACGCCGCTTCCATTGCCCAGGCGCTGAACGCCGCGATCAGGATCGACACCATCAAAAGCCCGGTACCCACGGCAAGCTGGATGAACATCGCAGCGTTTCCTTTCATGATCTGGACTTGGCGGGCATCGTCGCCTATCTCGATACGATCATGGTGCAGAAATCCGACCCTAATTCCAAGCTGATCGCAGAAAACCGCCGGGCGCGCTTTGATTATCACATCGAAGACGACATCGAGGCTGGCATCATGCTGCTCGGATCCGAGGTGAAATCGCTGCGTCAGGGCGGCTCCAACATCGGCGAAAGCTACGCCAGCGTCGAGGGCGGAGAGTTGTGGCTGATAAACGGCTACATCGCCCCCTACATTCAGGCCAAGACCTTTGGCCATGAAGAACGCCGGCGCCGCAAGCTGTTGGTTTCCCGTAAAGAACTTGCAAAGCTCTGGTCAGCAACCGCGCGCGAAGGCATGACGATCGTGCCGATGAAGATGTACTTCAACGACCGCGGGATCGTGAAGCTGAAGATCGGCATCGCCAAGGGCAAAAAGCTGGCCGACAAACGCGCCACCGAAGCGGCCCGCGACTGGAATCGCCAGAAGCAACGCCTGCTAAAACAGAACATCTGACCAAAAACTAAGCGGATTGTTGCCGAAAAGGTAAATTTCTGGCACTCTGTGATGACTGGTCAGGATCAACGTATCCGCAAGAACCAGAGAACCGGAACCGACGCCACGACGAACGGAACCGGATTGAGGGAGTAAAATGATGGAACAGATCATCATTCAACTGATCGCGGGCGCCGTAGGCGGCAACGTCGTCGGGACCGTCGCCAAGAACCTGAGCCTCGGCACGCTCGGCAATTCGATTGCCGGGATTGTCGGCGGCGGACTTGGCGGGCTGCTGCTCGGCGTGACGGGCATGGCCCCGGGCGCAGCGGCGGGTCTGGACGTGACATCGATTCTGGCGTCACTCGGATCGGGTGCCGCCGGCGGTGGTGTGCTGATGGCGATTGTCGGCCTTGTCAAAGGCAAGATGGCCAAGTCCTGAAACATACGGGCCGGGCACTGCCCCGCGGTGCCCGGCCCCCTTGATGGGCTTGCCTGACTGGCCGCTGCCCGCTAAGTGCGGACATCCCCAGCGTGGAGCCCCGAAATGCCCGCCCCTTTCACCGATGACCCCCGAACGCTGGTCTCGACCGGCTGGCTGGCCGCGCATCTGCGCGACCCCGACCTGCGGGTGCTGGACGCCTCGTGGTATCTGCCCACCCAGGGCCGTGACGCAAAGGGCGAATATGCAGCGACCCATATCCCCGGCGCGCGCTTTTTCGACATCGACGACCTCAGCGATCATCGCTCCGCCCTGCCGCACATGGCCCCGCCGCCCGAAAAATTCATCAGCCGGATGCGCGCCATGGGTGTCGGCGACGGGCATCAGGTGGTGATCTATGATGGCGCGGGCCTGTTTTCCGCGGCCCGCGTGTGGTGGACATTCCGCCTGATGGGCAAGACAGATGTCGCGGTGCTGGATGGCGGCCTGCCGAAATGGCGCGCCGAAGGGCGCGAGGTCGAAGATCTGCCCCCGGTCATCCGCGACCGCCACATGACCGTGCAGCGGCAGGCCGCGCTGGTCAAGGACGTCACGCAAGTGGCCAATGTCTCAAAACTCGGGCCCGCGCAGATCATCGACGCTCGCAGCAGGGCGCGGTTTGAAGGCACCGCGCCCGAACCCCGCGCCGGATTGCGCGCAGGCCATATCCCCGGAGCGCGCTCGGTGCCCCACACCGATGTGCTGAACCCCGATGGCACGATGAAAGCATTGCCCGCACTGCGCGACGTGTTCGCGGCTGCGGGCGTGGACCTTGCCAAACCCGCCATCACGACCTGTGGATCGGGGGTGACGGCGGCAATCCTCAGCCTTGCGCTTGAACGGCTGGGCCACAAGAATCATGCGCTTTACGATGGCGCCTGGGCCGAATGGGGCATGTATGACGACCTGCCAATTGCGAAAGGGCCCGCTGCATAAGCGGGAAATGACCATGCTTGAAACGCTGAACCCCCAACCCGCCGACAAGATCCTGACGCTGATCCAGTCATTCAGGGACGACCCCCGCACAGACAAGATCGACCTTGGCGTGGGCGTCTACAAGGATGCAACCGGCCTGACCCCTGTCATGCGCGCCGTGAAGGCCGCCGAAAAGCTGCTGTGGGAGGTCGAGACGACCAAGGCCTACACCGGCCTCGCGGGCGAACCTGCCTATAACGCGGCGATGGTAAAGCTGATCCTCGGCGACGGTTACACCGACCGCGCCGCATCGGTCGCCACCCCCGGCGGCACTGGCGCGATCCGGCAGGCACTGGAACTGATCCGCCTGGCGGCACCCACCGCCACTGTCTGGCTGTCGGAGCCCACATGGCCGAACCACCCGTCGATCATCCGGTACCTTGGTATGAAAATGGCCGCGTATCGCTATTTCGATCCTACCAGCGGCGGCATCGATTTCGCGGGCCTGATGGCTGACCTTGCAGGCGTCAAGGCGGGTGATGCCGTCCTGCTGCATGGCTGCTGCCACAACCCCACCGGGGCCAACCTTGATGCAGGCCAATGGGTGCAGGTGGCCGATCTGCTGACCGCCAGGGGGGCAATCCCCTTCATCGATCTGGCCTATCAGGGCTTTGGCGACGGTCTGGACGCAGACGCCGCACCCACCCGCATGATTGCGGCCCGGTTTCCCGAACTGCTGATCGCCGCATCCTGCTCCAAGAACTTCGGCATCTACCGTGAACGCACCGGCGTGCTGATTGCCGTCGGCGACGCCACCCGCCGCGCAATTACCCAAGGCAACCTCGCCTTCCTGAACCGGCAGAACTACAGCTTCCCCCCCGATCACGGCGCGCGGCTGGTAACGATGATCCTTGAAGACCCCGTCCTGACCGCTGACTGGAAGGCGGAACTGGAACAGATCCGCCAGACCATGCTGACCCTGCGCCAAAGCCTTGCGGATGCGCTGCGCCGCGCAACCGGTTCCGGGCGTTTCGATTTCGTGGCAACCCATCGCGGCATGTTCAGCCGCCTTGGTCTGACGGAGGCACAGGTGGAAACCCTGCGCGCCGATCACGGCATCTACATGGTCAGCGACAGCCGCATCAACATTGCCGGCCTGAACGCGCGCACCGTGCCGGCACTGGCGGCAGCGATTGCCAGGGTGGCGGGCTGAACAGCAAGCCCTTGCCAACCCGTCCGTCGCAAAAAAATCTGCCTGACGCAGGACTATTCCGCCAATCCCCGCGTCATTCATGTCAGGTGCGGCAAACGCTGTCGTTCCGTTGAACCAGGAGTAATCCCCATGAACCGCTTTGTGACTGCGACGTTCGCTCTGATGCTGGCCTCGGGCCAGGCCATGGCCGCCCCTGCAATGACCGCCGATTCCGCCGGTGGGCCGATCCTGACCGACGCCAATGGCATGACGCTTTATACCTTCGACAAGGATACGGCCGGCGTGTCGAACTGCATGGATGACTGCGTGGCCAACTGGCCGATCCTGGCTGCCGTCGAAGGCGATGTCGCCGAGGGTGACTGGGCCGTGATCGACCGGGCCGATGGCGCAAAGCAGTGGACCTACAAGGGCATGCCGCTGTACACGTTTATCACTGACGTCGCTGCCGGCGAAATCACCGGCGACGGCAAAGGCGATGTCTGGCACGTAGCCCGCCCCTGAGCCCAAAGGCCGAATGCACCCATGACGGTTCTGGACGAGATCGAGGCTGCCATCCCCGCGCTGCGGCGCTATGCGATGGCACTCGTGCGCGAACGGACACGGGCCGACGATCTGGTGCAGGACTGTCTGGAACGGGCCGTTGCCAAACGCCATATGTGGCGTGGTGACGGCCCGGTGCAGGCGTGGCTGTTCCGCATCCTTGTGAACCGCCACCGTGATCTGCAACGCAGCGCGCCCCTGCCCGGCCACCTTGTCGCGGTCGAGGATCTGGTGAACGAGCCGTCTCATCCGGGCGCGCAGGACGGGCACCTTGCCTTGCGCGAACTGCACGAGGCGATGGGCCGCTTGCCCGTCGATCAGCGCGAGGCGTTGCTGATGGTGGCACTGGGCGGCGAAAGCTTTGAACAGGCCGCCACGATCCTTGAAATTCCCACGGGCACGCTGATGTCGCGCATCGCGCGTGCACGCGCCACGCTGCGCATTCTCACGGGGCGCAATGCCGATCCGCGCGGCCCCGGACGGGCCGGCGGACAGAACAGAAATGCAAAGCCATGACGCCAAAGATCCCGCTTACCGAAGACCAGCTGATCGCATATTTTGAAGGCAACCTGCCCGCGTCGGCCGCCGCGGCGGTTGCGGCGCAGGTGGCTGACGATCCGGGTGCGCGGTCGCTGCTGGCAGATTGGCAAGCACAGAACGATACACTTGCGGCCCTGTACGCGCCACTGAGGAACGAGCCGGTGCCCGCACGACTGACTGATGTCATAACCGCTGCGCGCGCCGGACATGGCCCGCGCCTGTCCGGGCCGCCCGTCTGGCAGGTCGCGGCATCGGTGGCGATTCTGGTAATTGGCATTGTCGGGGGATGGATCGCGCGTGACCTGTCGGTCATTTCGCCTCAGACCCAAAGCCTGACAACCGCGGCGGTGATGGCGCACCAAACCTTTGTCGGCGAGGTGAAGCGTCCGGTCGAGGTTCTGGCTTCGGATGCGACCCAGATGAACAGATGGATGTCCAAAAGACTGGGCCGCGACATGCGTCCGCCGGATCTGGCATCTGCGGGTTTTGCGCTGCTGGGCGGGCGGATCGTACCGTCGCCGATGGGGGTTGCGGGCCTTTACATGTATGAAAACGCCGAAGGCCAGCGCGTCACCCTGTACATCGTGCCGCAGGGCAGCGCTGAGACGATGGCGTTTCAGTTCGCCCAAAGCGGGACGACACAAAGCTTTTCGTGGATGGACAACAACCTGAGCTGTGCCGTGGTGGGTGATATCCCGCGCGACGCACTGCGCGGCATTGCCGTTTCAGCGTACGATCAGCTGATCTGATCCGCCGCCGCATGCCGCACGATGCGGCGGTGTTTCTGGCGCTGCCTCGCCGCCGATCCTATCCGGAAGTGCAGTGTCGGCCTCTCGATTTTGTGATATGCATCTTGTTGGCAGCTGCTGCCTTGGCCGCCAGTCCGTCACAACGACGGTGCGCGGGCCTCGCCTTGCTGCTTCAACTTTCAAGGCAGACGATCGCAGCAATGCAGGCCCTTTCATGAAAGGACTGCGTCGATGTCGTTTTATCTATATCAGTTGTCCTACACAGCCGAAGCCACCAAAGCCCTGATCGCAAACCCGACAGACCGCAAGGCCGCAGCGACCAAGCTGATCGAGGGACTGGGTGGGAAACTGCATCATATGTTTTTTGCGTTCGGCACCTATGACGTGATCTGCCTGATCGAAGGTCCGAACGATCAGATGATGGCAGCGGGTGCCATGGCCGTCGCGGCGGCGGGCACCGTATCGGCCGCATCAACGACCAAACTGATGACCGTCGAGGATGCAATGGCCGCGATGAAAATGGCGGGTAAGGCCACGGGCACCTACAAGTCTCCGATGGCCTGATCCATAGTTCGGATATGAAAATCGGCCCGCAGCCAAACGGTCTGCGGGCCGTCGCAGTTTCACCCACAGGGGGAGGATCCCATGGGTGCCGTGTGCCGAGGCCGGGCGAACCGTGGCCCCGGCGAAATCACATGTTGTATGCGCTTTCACCGTGCGAGGTCTGATCCAGTCCCTGACGTTCATCTTCCGGCGATGGCCGCAGCCCGAACACCAGCTTGATGATGTAGAACAGGCCCAGCGACACGACGCCCGACCACACGACTGTCACCAGCACCGCCTTGATCTGCGTGACAAGCTGCACCCCCATGTCGTAGGCGCCCGCAACCGCCGGGAAAACGGTGTAGTCAAAAAAGCCCTGACCACCAAGCGAGGGGTCGGCCACAACGGCGGTGCCGATGGCGCCGACGATGCCGCCGATACCGTGGACCCCGAAGACATCAAGGCTGTCGTCATAGCCAAAAGCCTTTTTCACGCTGGACACAAAGACGTAGCAAACCGGCGAAACGATCAGACCCAGCACCACCGCACCCATCGGTGATGCAAAGCCCGACGCGGGGGTGATGGCGACAAGACCCGCGACCGCACCCGTCACCGCACCCAGAAGCGAGGGACGGCCATGACGCAACTGCTCGACGATGCACCACGACAGGGTTGCAGCAGCCGTGGCAACAAAGGTGTTCAGGAAGGCCAGTGCCGCAAGCCCGTTCGATTCAAGGTTGGAACCTGCGTTGAAGCCGAACCAGCCCACCCACAGAAGCGAGGCCCCCACCATGGTCAGGGTCAGGCTATGCGGCGGCATCGGCTCTTTGTTGTGCCCGATCCGTTTGCCGACCACGATGCAGCCCACCAGACCCGCGATCCCCGCGTTGATGTGAACGACGGTACCGCCCGCGAAATCAAGTGCGCCCCAGCCCCAAAGCAGGCCATAGTCGCCCGGCAGATCGGTCAGGAAGTCCGGTCCGGCCCAGTACCACACCATATGCGCGATCGGATAGTACGCCAGCAGCGACCAGCCGATCACGAACAGCATCAAGGGCCAGAACTTGATCCGTTCCGCAAAGGCGCCAACGATCAGAGCAGGCGTGATGCAGGCAAACGTCATCTGGAAGATCACAAAGGAATATTCCGGAATGTAGACGTTGTTCGAGAAGGTGGCGGCAAAGGTGGCGACATTCACGTTTGCAAGGAACGCCTTTGACAGGCCGCCGACATAGGGCGATCCGCTGGTGAAGGCGAGACTGTAGCCCACGACCACCCAAAGGATGGCGCAGACCGACACGATCATGAACACCTGCATCAGCAGGCTCAGCATGTTCTTGGTGCGGGCCAGCCCGCCGTAGAACAGCGCCAGCGCCGGGATCGCCATCATCAGCACCAGAACCGAACTGACAAGCATCCATGTCGTGTCGCCCTTGTCCACCATGCCCGCCATCGCGCCGGCATCGGGATTCTGGATCGGCCCCGCGGCGTCCTGCGCCCAGACGGGCAGGCTGGCAAACAGCGATGCCGCCGCCGCCCCCAGGCCGGAATATTTCAACATCGTCTTCATTTGACTGGTTTCCCCTTTCCCGCCGCGTTCAAAGCGCGTCATCATTGGTTTCGCCGGTGCGCACGCGGACCGCGTGTTCGACATCCAGCACGAAAATCTTGCCATCGCCGATCTTGTCGGTCTTCGCGGTCTTGGCGATCGTGTCGACCACCTGATCCGCCAGCGCATCGCTGACCACGATTTCCAGCCGGACCTTTGGCACGAAGTTCACGGCATATTCGGCACCCCGGTAAATCTCGGTGTGGCCGGACTGCGACCCAAACCCCTTGATCTCGGTCACCATCATGCCGCGCACGCCGATGGCGGTCAGCGCCTCGCGCACCTCTTCAAGTTTGAATGGTTTGATTGCTGCAATGATGAGTTTCACGTTGCTCCCCTTTTCACCGGCAGACGCCCGTGGCTGGGCGTTGGCACCGATGTAGGCGGCGTTCAGGCCGGGGTGACAAGCAATTGACAGCGTATTTCCGCCGGAAATACGGCACATTTGCACAATTTTTGCACGTACTGCACGGTATGCCTTATTTTTAATCGACATTGGGACGCGAAACGTTGCGGCGGATGCTCCACATTTCCCCTTCCCTTGGATAAGCTTTGCGCGCATCAGACGTGAAACACGCGAGGCATGGCAGGCATGGCATTAACGGGAAAAGGGCGTGGGCGTCTTGTCGCGGATCGGCGCTATCCGGCGCGGGCTGCAACCCCCGCCAAGCCGACAGCGCCCCCGCGCAAACCGCGCGTGCCGCGCAGTCGCCCACCGCGGCGTGGCGGAATAATCGGCTTCATCACGGCATTCGTCAGTCTGATCTGGCGGGTGATCTGGGGCGTTGGCTGGCGGCTGGCGGCGGTGACAGCCCTTGCTCTGGGCGGCTGGATCTTTACCCTCTACACCGACCTGCCCCCGCTGGACGACCTGCTTGATGGTCGCGCACGCGGGTCGGTCACGCTGCTGGACAAAGATGACCAGACTTTTGCCTACCGCGGTGAAACCTTTGGCGCAGCCACATCGGAAAGTGTATCGCCCTACCTGCACGACGCCGTGGTCGCCACCGAAGACAAGCGGTTCTACCGCCACTTCGGCGTCAGTCCGCGCGGTATCGCCAGCGCCATCCGGATCAACCTCGCCGAAGGACGTGGGCCGCTCGAAGGCAACGGCGGGTCCACCATCACCCAGCAGGTCGCAAAGCTGCTGTGCCTTGGCGTGGAATACGACGCGGACAAATGGGAATCCGAGGCGGCTTATGAAAGCGACTGCCGGCAGGGTGGCATCTGGCGCAAGATCAAGGAAATCCCGTTCGCGATGGCAATGGAGTTCAAATACTCCAAAGAGGAAATCCTGACGATCTACTTCAACCGCGCCTATCTGGGCGCTGGGGCCAGGGGGTTCGAGGCCGCTTCGCAACGCTATTTCGGCAAGCCGGCCGCCGAAGTAACCCCGGCCGAGGCCGCAATGCTGGCCGGGCTGCTGAAAGCGCCATCGCTGTATGCACCGACCAACAACCTGGAGCGCGCCCAGGACCGCGCGGCCGTCATCATCGGCCTCATGCAGGAACAGGGCTACCTGACTGCGGACGAGGCGGACGGCGCCCGTGCCACCCCCGCACGCCTGTCGGCACAGGCGGTCACCCGGTCGGGCGGGTTCTTCGCCGATTGGGTGATGGAAACCACACCCGATTTTCTGGCCGGCGAGACGACCGAAGACATCGTGATGCGCACCACCCTTGACCCCCGCGTACAAAAGGCGGCCGAAGAGGCGCTGCAATGGGTGTTTGACAACAAGATCACCGACGGCAGCAATGCGCAGGCCGCAATCGTCGTGATGTCCGCCGATGGTGCCGTGCGGGCCATGGTCGGCGGGCGCGAGACCGACGATCCCGGCTCGTTCAACCGGGCGACACAGGCCCTGCGGCAGACCGGGTCATCGTTCAAGCCCTTCGTCTACGCGGCCGCACTCGATTTGGGGTGGAGCCCGCTTGACTACATCGACGACAGCCCGCTGTGCATCTTCACACCCGGATCAGGCGACTGGTGCCCGTCCAACTATGACCGCGAATTCAAGGGCCAGATCACGCTGATCCAGGCGCTTGAGGAAAGCCGCAACATCCCCGCCGTGCGCCTGTCCGAAGATGTGGGCCGCGATGTCGTGCGCGCCGTCGCCGCCCAGTTCGGCATCCAGAGCGATCTTGCCGCAGGCCCCGCGCTGGCCCTTGGCGCATCCGAATCGACGCTGATCGAAATGACCGGCGCCTATGCCGGTATCCTGAACGGCGGGTCGGCGGTGACGCCCTATGGTCTGGTGGAATTGCGCATCAAGGGCGACGATCAGCCGCTGTTCGGAGCTACGGGCGGCATCCGCGAACGGGTCATCTCCGAAGAATCCGCACAGGAACTGACCTACATGATGGCGCAGGTCATCAACCAGGGCACCGGCGGGCGGGCCAGGCTGGACCGCGAAGCCGCAGGCAAGACCGGCACCACAAATTCCGCGCGCGATGCGTGGTTTCTTGGGTTCACGGCGGATTACGTGGCGGGCGTATGGATGGGTTACGATGACAACCGCCCGCTGACCGGCGTCACGGGCGGCGGTCTGCCCGCCGAAATCTGGCAAGAGGTGATGGTGCGGGTCCACGAGGGGGTCGAGGCGAAACCCCTGCCGATGGCCCTGCCGCAGCCCTCGGCCGCGCAGTTTCAGGACGAATTCGCGCCCGAACCCATCATCGTGCAACCCGGCATGTCCGAACAGGATATCAACGAACAAATCCTGCGCGACGTACTGCGCAGCCTGGGGAACTGACCGCCCGGAACCGGCGTGTATTCCGCCGTCGAGCCTTTGCGCCAGACGAGTTGAACAGCCGTTCGGGAAATCGTGCGAACGACCGATGCTATTTTGATGAACCCAACACTTCGCGGCTCGAAACCTGCCGGATTCACGCGGTCTTCAGCGCCTCGGTCAGCGCGTCGATGTTGCCGCCACTGGCGTCAAGCAGCGCACCCACCTCGGTCCGTTCGGACGCCAGCATGTTGACGCCTTCGATGATGATGTTGAAAAACAGGTTCTTGCCCGATTTGTCCGACACGTGCCAGCGCAGGTCAAACGGCGCCTCGCCCGGCAGATACGCGACCGAGATGACCTCATAGTAGCTTTTGATCGGCCGCGCGTCGGTCACCTCGATCCGCCCCCCGATGAATTCGCGGAAGCGGCGTCCGTATTTGCGGCTGATATAGCCCTGAAATGCCCGCGTGAACGCCCGCATCTGGCCGTTGGACGCCGACCTCGCCGCAGGCCCAAGCGCTGACCGCGCGATGGTGGGCACGTCGGCATAGCGCGCAAAGATCCGCTCAAAATCGCCGTACATGGCGGACGCCGACTTGCCTGAGCTGATGACGGCATTCACGTCGGCAATCGTGCGGTCGATCAGGCCCCGCGCATCATCGACCGTCAGTGCAAGCACCGCACCCGGCAACGCCATTGCGCCACCAGCGGCAAGCGCACCCCCAACAAATCCACGGCGTGACAGGGAAAGCGAATCATTCGGCATAGGGATCCTCGTATGGGTCAACGAAGGCGTCATCACTGGCTTGCTGGCCCAGTTCATAACGGCGGTTCTGCAAATACAGCAGGCGCGCCTGCGCATAGCTGTCTGCACTGTCATATAGGACGGAATCGTAGGTTTCACCAAACTTGTAGCGATCACCAATGGTTGATGCCACATTCGCCGCGACCACCGTGTCGGAGGCCGAGGTGTCCAGCGTATAGCGCAGCGGGTTCAGCGCAAAATCCACGACCCTGCCCGCCAGATCGCGGGTCGTTGACGGCCCAAACACCGGTGCCTCAACGTAATTGCCCTCGCCCACCCCCCAGATATGCAGGGTTTCGCCGAAATCGGTCTGCGCTTCGGGGATGCCGATCCACGTCGCGGCATCCATGATCCCGCCGACACCCATGGTCAGGTTGATCGCAAACCGCAGCGTGTTCTGCCCGGCCTTGTCGATGCGCCCTTGCAGGATGTTGTTCACTACGTCGCCCGGCCCTTCAAGGTTTTCGGCAAAGTTGCTCACGCCATTGCGAATTGGCTGCGGGATGATCGTGCCATACACCTGCGAGGCGGGGCGCAACAGGGCAGTATCCAGCCCTTTGTTGAATGCATGGATGGATCTGTTGGCGCTTTCGTTCGGATCATCGATACCATCGACAGCCGGGGACGCACCGCAACCTGCCATTAAGCCCGCGCAGAATAAAAGCACCCCGGCATTCCGGCAAAAGCGTCGCACTGCGAAACGATCATGAGGAATTGAGAAGGCCATGTATGTTCCACCCATCGCCGCGCACCAAAGGCCTTTCGCCTTGTATCCAGAAGCCCTTGGCATAGGATGCCCGGCGCGCAAAGACAACTGTCTGGCATGCGCAGTTCCGGCCAGGCTCCGGCTTTCCGCCGGACTCTGTAACACTTGTAATCACATGAGGCCGTAATGGCACGCAGCGACATCGTCCGGGGCCTGCAGGAAATCCGCGCCGCCCGCAGTGACAGCAACGGCAGCCTGATGGCGGTGCTGGTGTTCAGTGTCTTCGTCAATCTGCTGCTGCTGACCGGGCCGCTCTACATGCTTCAGGTCTACGACCGCGTGCTGGGCAGCCAGTCCGAGGCGACCCTGGTGGCACTGTCGGTACTTGTCGCCTTCCTGTTCCTCGCCATGGGCATCCTTGACCATGTGCGCGGGCGCATCATGGCCCGCATCGGCGCGCGCATTCAGGACAAGCTGGACCGGCGTGCCTTTGCCGCATCGGTGCGTCGCCTGACGCTGGCACCCGGTGATCCCGCAGCCCTTGCAGCCCAACGCGATCTGGAATCGATCCAGCGGCTCTGGGCATCGCCGGTGCTGCTCGCGATCTTTGACATCCCGTGGACGCCTTTTTTCATTGCGGCGATCTTTGTGTTCCATCCGTGGATGGGCTGGCTTGCGATCGGGGGCGGCATCTTGCTGGTGATCGTCACACTGATGAACCAGCGGATGACCGAACAGCCCCTGGGCCGCGCCAACAGCGCCGCGATGCAGGCCGAACGCTATGCCGAGAACATCAAAGCCGAATCCGAAGTGGTCATCGCCCTTGGCATGTCGTCAAACGGGTTTGACCGCTGGCAGCGCGCCCGCGGCAATGCGCTGACCCAGTCGATTTCCGCCGCCGATCTGGGTGGCGTGTTCAGTTCCGTGACCAAGACATTCCGCATGTTCCTGCAATCGGCAATGCTGGGCCTTGGTGCATGGCTGGTGCTGCGGGGTGAGTTGTCGGCCGGTGCGATGATCGCAGGATCGATCCTGATGGGGCGCGCACTGGCCCCGATTGAACAATCCATCGGGCAGTGGGCGCTGGTGACCCGCGCCCGCGAAGGCACGCAGCGTCTGGGCGAGCTGCTGACACGCATGCCCGAGGAGCCCCCGCGCACCGCCCTGCCCCGCCCCCGCGCGATACTGGAGGCACAGAACCTGACGGTCCTGCCGCCCGGTGAACAGCAGGCCGTGCTGCGCATGGTCAGCTTTCGGCTGGAGCCGGGTCAGGCGCTTGGCGTGATCGGGCCGTCGGGATCAGGCAAATCCTCGCTCGCCCGGGCGCTGATCGGCGTGTGGCGACCTGCCGGTGGCAAAGTCCGGCTGGATGGCGCGACGCTGGATCAGTACGATCCCGACACGCTGGGCAGCTATATCGGCTATCTGCCGCAACGCGTCAGCCTGTTTGACGGCACAATCGCTGAAAACATCGCGCGGCTGTCCTCTCATCCCGACCCCGAAAAGGTGGTGGAGGCGGCAAAAAAGGCCGCGGCGCACGAAATGATCGTCAAGCTGCCCGATGGGTATGACACCCGTGTGGCCACGCTTGGCGGCCGGCTGTCGGGCGGGCAGGTGCAACGCATCGGCCTTGCCCGCGCGCTCTATGGCGACCCGGTGATCCTGATCCTGGATGAACCGAACTCGAACCTTGATAACGACGGATCCATGGCACTGAACCTTGCCATCCGGTCGATGAAAGAGGCCGGCTGCGCGATCCTCATCATGGCGCACCGCCCGGCAGCCATTCAGGAATGCGATCTGCTGATGGTGCTGGAAGACGGCAGCCGAAGGGCATTCGGCCCCCGCGATCAGGTTCTGCGCGACATGGTGAAAAACCACACCGAAATTGTACGATCGACCGGACCGGGAGGGGTGACATGACCGACAAACCGACATGGTCTTCCTGGCGGCCGCTGTTGATCGGCTGGCTGACGCTGACAGCCCTTGTCGGCGGCTTTGGCGCGTGGAGCATGCTGACCACCATCGCAGGCGCCGTCGTGACCTCTGGCCAGATCGAGGTGGAACAGCAGCGTCAGGTCGTCCAGCACCCCGACGGCGGCGTGGTGGCGGAAATCGCAGTGACGGATGGCCAGACAGTGGCCGCAGGCGATCTGTTGCTGCGTTTGGACGGCGCGATGCTGGGGTCCGAACTTGCCATCGTCGAAGGCCAGTTGTTTGAAATGCTGGCCCAGCGTGCGCGGCTGGAGGCAGAGCGTGACGACGACACCGAATTGACCTTCAGTGGCGAATTGCCCGACCTGGCCAACACCCGGCCGGAAGTTGCAGCACTGCTGGAAGGCCAGCAAAACCTGTTCGTCGCCCGCGCCGACAACACGGCACGGCAGGCTGAACAGCTATCGAAGCGGATCAACCAGATCGATGCGCAGGTCGAGGGCATTGACGCCCAGCTTGCGGCCCTGGCGACGCAGCGGGAACTGATTGGACGCGAACTCGCCGATCAGCAATCGCTGCTCGACAAGGGCCTGGCGCAGGCCAGCCGGGTGCTGGCACTGGAACGCGAACAGGCAAATCTGCTGGGGCAGGTCGGCGAACTGCGTTCTACCCGCGCGCAGGCCGATGGCCGCAAAACCGAGGTCGAACTGGAGATCCTGCGCCTTGGCACCGCGCGCCGCGAAGAGGCAAACACCCAACTGCGCGAGGTTGGCGGACGCGTACTGGAACTGGCCGAACGGCGCCGCACCCTGACCGAACGCGTCCTGCGGCTCGAAATCCGCGCGCCCGTATCCGGCATCGTACTGGGCATGCAGGTCACCACGCCGCGCGCTGTGATCCGCCCGGCGGACCCGCTGCTTTACCTGATCCCACAGGACCGCCCGCTGGTGATCGCGGCTCAGGTGGCCCCGATCCATATCGATGAAATCCGCGTGGGCCAGGACGTGAAACTGCTGTTCCCGGCGTTCTCGTCGCGCACGACCCCGGAATTGCATGGCAAGGTCGCCATCATTTCGGCCGACGCACTGACCGATCAGCGCACGCAGGCGACCTACTACCGGGCCGAGATCGTGCTGAACCCCGGTGAGCGGGAAAAACTGGGTGACGTGATCCTGCTCCCCGGCATGCCGGTCGAGGCATTCATCCAGACCGACCTGCGCACGCCGCTGGCCTATCTCATCAAACCCTTCACCGATTACTTCGTGCGGGCCTTCCGCGAAAGCTGATCTTGTGGCGGCGGTGCGCGCCCGCTAGCCTTGGTCCATCTACGGAGGATACCATGACCATCGAATCCCGCCTTGCCGATCTGGGCGTCGCGCTGCCCGACGCGCCCGCACCCGCCGCCAACTACGTGCCCTTCGTGGTCGTGGGAAACATCGTGCATGTGTCAGGCCAGATCAGCCAGAACGCAGGCGGCCTTATCAAGGGGCGCCTGGGTGCCGACATGGATGTGGACCAAGGCGCCGCGGCTGCGAAACATTGTGCGATCAGCCTGCTGTCGCAGGTGAAAAAAGCCTGCGGCGGCGATCTTTCGCGCCTTGTGAGGGTGGTCAAGCTGGGCGGCTTTGTGAATTCAACCGCCGATTTCACCGATCAGCCAAAGGTCATCAACGGGGCCTCCGATTTTCTGGTGGCGGTTCTGGGCGATGCCGGCCGGCACGCACGATCTGCCGTCAGCGCGGTCTCGCTGCCACTGGGGGTCGCGGTCGAGATCGAGGGCATCTTCGAGATCCGCTGATGCGCACGCCCCTGCCCCCGGCCCTGATCCGCATCCCCATTGCCCACCGCGCCCTGCATGTCCGCAGCAAGGGACGCGTCGAAAACGCCGCCGCGTCGATCCGCGCGGCGATCGCCGCGGGCTATGCGATCGAAATCGACGCGCAACTGTCGGCGGATGGTCAGGCGATGGTATTTCACGATGAAACGCTGGAACGGCTGACGGCGGAAACCGGGTGGGTCAAGGATCGCACCGCAGCCGAACTGCGCCAGATCAGGTTGAACGACAGCACCGATACGATCGCCACCCTGCCCGAAGTGCTGTCCCTGATCGCGGGTCGCGTGCCCCTGCTGATCGAAATCAAGGACCAGACGCTGACGATGTCCGATACCGACGGGCGGCTGGAACAGGCCGCGGCGGATGCGCTGCGCGCATATTCCGGCGATGTCGCCGTCATGTCCTTCAACCCCCACAGCATCGCCCACATGGCGCGCCTCGCCCCCCGGATCGCGCGCGGGATCACGACCTCGTCCTATGACCCCGCCGCATGGCATCCCCTGCCCCCCGCCGCCTGCGATGCCCTGCGCAACATTCCCGACTATGACCGCGTGCAGGCCAGCTTTATCAGCCATCAGGCTTCTGACCTGCGGCGCCCCCGCGTGGCGGACCTGAAGGCCAATGGCGCTGCCATCCTGTGCTGGACCATCCGCACGCACGCCGAAGAAGCATTGGCGCGCCAGATCGCCCAGAACATCACGTTTGAACACTATGCCGCCGCCATTCCCGCTTGACCTGCCCGGCCGCAGGATCACTTTGCCTTTCACACTGGCATAAATATCCTCGGGGGGACCGGGGGGCAGACAGCCCACCGGGTCGAACCGCAAGCACCAAAGCGCAGGCATGACAGAGCTGATCCTTCTGAATTCCATGGCCGACGTCGCCGCCGCCGATTGGGACGGGCTGACACCACGTCAGGGCCGCCCGGTTGATCCTTTCACCACCCATCGCTTTCTGGCGGCGCTTGATGCGTCGGGCAGCACGGGCAAAGGCACGGGCTGGCAGCCACGCCCGCTGATGCTGATGCAGGATGGCGGCGTGATCGGTGCGACGCCGCTTTATGTCAAATCGCACAGTCAGGGCGAATACATCTTTGACCATGCCTGGGCGCAGGGGCTGGAGCGCGCCGGGGGGCGGTATTACCCGAAACTTCAGATCGCGGTGCCCTTCACCCCGGCCACCGGACCGCGCTTTCTGGGCACGGGCCGGGATGATCTGGCGCAGGGCGCAATCGCGGTGGCCGAACAGAACGGCCTGTCGTCGCTGCACATCACTTTCTGCGCCCCCGACGAGGCCGCAGCGCTGGCGGGAAGGTTCGGCCTCATGCACCGCGTCACCCAGCAGTTTCACTGGCTGAACCACGGCTATATGACCTTCGACGATTTCCTGAACGATCTGTCATCGCGCAAGCGCAAGAACATCCGCAAGGAACGCGAAACGGCGCAGCGGTCGGTCACCATTCAATGCCTGACCGGGGATGACATCACCGCAGCGCATTGGGATGCGTTCTGGCAGTTTTATCAGGATACCGGCAGCCGCAAATGGGGTACGCCTTACCTGACCCGTGCCGCGTTCCGGCAGTTTCATGCGACGATGCGTCACGACATTCTGATGATCCTTGCCGTCCGCGATGGCCGCCCCGTGGCGGGTGCGCTGAACTTTATCGGGCGTGACACGCTGTTCGGGCGCTACTGGGGTTGCGCCGAAGATCACCCCTGCCTGCATTTCGAGCTGTGCTACTATCAAGCCATCGACTGGGCGATCAGGAACGGGCTGCAGCGGGTGGAAGCGGGTGCGCAGGGCGAACACAAACTGGCGCGCGGCTATCTGCCCACGCCGGTGCATTCGCTGCACTGGATCGCCGACCCCGGTTTTCGCAACGCGGTTCAGCGCTATCTTGACCATGAACGCCGCGCAGTGGATGAAGAGATCGACGTGCTGACCGCCTACGGCCCGTTCCGCCGCATCACATCCGAGGACGAATGAATGGCGAACCTGCTGACCCACGATGACCGCCTGCGCCTGTTGCCGCCTTTGGGCGTGGCCGGCTGGGGGGCGGTGGAGGGGCGAGACGCCCTGCGCAAGGTGTGGAAGTTCCGCAATTTTTCCGAAGCGTGGGGCTTCATGACGCGGGTTGCCATGGCCGCCGAAGTGATGAACCACCACCCCGAATGGCGCAATGTCTATAATACCGTCGATGTGACGCTGACGACGCATGACTGTCAGGGGCTGTCCGAACTCGATATCCGGCTTGCCCACCGGATGGACAAGCTGGCAGGCTTGGCGTCCCATCAGCGCGACCTGACGCTGCCGGTGGAAAGCCTGTGCCAGATCAAGGCGACGCGGGACGTGCCAGAAGGTTGATGGCCGGCAACTTCCGATTTTACCGGATGTGTT